>DATCUL010000422.1:0-5523 GCA_036567405.1 Methyloversatilis sp.
GTGTCTCCACTCGGGGCACACGTCGGGGACGGCAACGACCGTGACGGTTGCAACTGATTACAAAAAGTTAATGGGAAATTTTCACACGTTTACGGTTTTGTACCCCTCTATTCCCTTAGACTTCGCCTCACTGCCCGGGTCGAAGGGGCTGAATCCAACACGAGGACGCACACAATGAGCAAGAGCTACAGGTTCACGATCACCGACGGCAACGTGGTCGCGGTGTATGAAATCGAGAACGGCCAGACCAAGCTCGACAAGATTGATGCGAACGAGACCTGGTCCTACGATGCGACCACCAATCAGGTCACCCGGGTTGAAACCGAACGTGGCATCGTGGAAACAACCGTTTTTGGCGACGTGAATAATGACGGCATCTTCGCGAGGCTCGCCCAGTCATCAACCGAGGCTGACACGTCGCTGATTCCCAAGGGCTACCAGTTCACCATCGTCGATGGTCAGGTTACGGCCATCTTCAAGGTCGACCACGGTGTCGTCATGCCCAAGGCGTTCGAGGCGGGCGATGTCTGGTCGGTGAATGGAGCTCAGGTCATCAAGACCGAATCCGAGCACGGCCTGATTCAGACAACGGTTTATGCCGATGTGGATGGCGACGGGACCTACTCGAAGATTTCGCAGACCTACACAGATCCGCTGACCGGTGATGTGGTCCAGGTGAGCCATGAAAATGACCGGCATGGCAAGGACTCGAACGACAAGTGGAGCGGTGGTCAGGCGGCCGAAACGTATTACGGTGAAGCGGGCCACGATCAGATTCACGGCGGCGGCGGCAATGACGATCTGTTCGGTGGCGACGGCAACGACAAGTTGTGGGGTGATTCCGGGGACGACCATCTGGAAGGCGTGAATGGCAACGATATCGTCTCCGGTGGCGCCGGCAACGACGAAATCTTTGGCGGCAATGGTAACGACCGCATCCTCGGTGATTCCGGGGATGACGATCTGTATGGCGGCAACGGCAATGACGTGATCGTGGGCGGGACCGGCAATGACTTCCTGTATGCCGGAGCCGGCAACGACAAGGTGGATGGCGGCGCTGGCAACGACGTGATTGTCGGTGCCGATGGCGCCGGCAACGACGACTACGTCGGTGGCGCAGGTGTCGACACCGTGACCTACGCGGGCACGGCCCGTTCGATCAGCGTCAATCTTGCCACCGGCAAGGCGTCAGGGGGCGATATCGGCAAGGACAATCTGCGGCAAATCGAGAACGCGACGGGTGGCGATGGTTCGGATGTGATGGTCGGGTCCTCTGGTGCGAACGTGCTCGACGGCGGTCTCGGCAATGATGTATTGCGCGGTGGCGGCGGCAGCGACACGCTGATCGGCGGTGACGGTGCCGACACCATGACCGGTGGAACCGGAGCAGATACGTTTGTCTTCAACAACCTGTCCGAACTGGGTCTTGACGCCAGTGCCGACCGTATCGTCGATTTCACTGCGGCAAGCCTGGACAAGATCGATCTGAGCGGCATCGACGCCAATGCAGATCTGGCTGGCGATCAGTCCTTTGCATTCCTGGATGCGGTGCCGACGTCCGGCGACCAGACCGGCACGGCCTGGTTTTCGAATGGCAGTCTGTACATCAGCTCTGATGCGGATACCGACGCCGAATATCAGATCGTGCTGACCGGCGTGACTTCGCTGACGGCCGCCGACGTGCTGCTCTGATCGAAGAGTGGTTCGGCAACCCTCCGGAAGCGTGGCTTCCGGAGGGTTTTTGCTTTTTGCGGCGAATGCCTTACTGTCCGTCCCGGGGCCGTACGACGGGGCTGTCATACTGGACGCCGTCCCCTCTCGCTCGGCGAGGGCGATGATGCATGCCCCCGGACGACGGAAAACCGGACTCCACGACATCCACGGTAACGAAATGCACCTGACCCGCATGGCCGCGTGTGCCGGACGATGAATTCACGCGAGAAACAATCCGAACTTCGCCAGGCCTTGACTGAACAGAAGCCGCTGCTGCGCCGCACGCTCTTCTTCAGTTTTTTCGTCAATCTGCTGGTCATGGCACCGACCTTCTACATGCTCGAGGTGTACGACCGGGTCGTGAACAGTGGCAGCGGAATGACGCTGGTCATGTTGACGCTGCTGGTCGTTTTTGCTTACGCAGTCATGGAAGTGCTGGACTGGGCAAGGAATGGCGTGCTGCACGACGCGGCGCTCAGATTCGACGCGCGGGTCAGCGAACGGGTTTTCAACACGGTGTTCGAGGCGAGGTTGCGCAGCATTCCGGCCGGCAGCACGCCGGTGCTCGGCGACCTGCGGACGGTTCGCGAATTCGTGTTCAGCCCGGCCTTGCTGGCACTCATCGATGTTCCGTTCGCACTGCTCTACATCCTGATCATCTTCGTCATCAACCCGGTCATGGGCTGGATGTCGGTTGTCAGCGCCTGCCTGCTGGCCATGCTTGCCTGGCTCACCGAACGCGACACGCAGCCTGCACTTGCGGCTGCCGGACGTGCCGCCAGCGCGGCGCAGGCCTACGCGCGGAACAGCCTGCGCAACGCGCAGGTCATCGAGGCCATGGGCATGCATGCAGGCATCCACCGTCGCTGGCTGGAACGGCAGAACGAGTTCCTGAACCTGCAGGCCGGCGCATCCGACCGGGCGGGTACCTATTCATCGATTTCGCGATTCACCCAGCTCGCCCAGGCTTCGCTGATGCTCGGACTGGGCGCCTGGCTGACGATCAGGGGCGTGTTTCCCGGCAGCGGGGCGCTGATCGTCGTGGCGTCTACGCTGGGCGGGCGGGCGCTGGCACCCATCGTGCAGCTGATCGCAGCCTGGCGGCAGGTGGTTGCTGCCCGGGCGGCTCACGCGCGGCTCGACAGCCTGCTCGACAGCGTGCAGCTGCGTCTGCCCGGCATGCCTCTGCCGGCGCCGCGCGGCCTGCTTTCGGTCGAAGGCGTGACCGCCGGTGTGCCCGGATCTTCGGCGTCGATCCTGCGCGGCGTCACCTTCTCGGTCACACCGGGCAAGGTGATGGCGGTGATCGGCCCGGCCGCTGCCGGCAAATCGACACTCGCCCGCCTGCTGGTCGGGATATGGCCCGCCGCCAGCGGCAAGATACGTCTCGACGGCGTGGACATCTTTCCATGGAACAAGATGGAGCTCGGCCCGCATGTCGGCTACCTGCCGCAGGATGTCGAGCTGTTCGACGGTTCGTTTGCCGAAAACATCGCGCGCTTCAACGACATGGACATGGCTGCCGTCGAGGCCGCGGCACGTGCCGTCGGCGTGCATCAGCTGATCGCGGCGCTGCCGCAGGGCTATCACAGCCAGATCGGTGACGAAGGCTGCTTCCTGTCAGGTGGGCAGCGGCAGCGCATCGGTCTGGCGCGCGCCATCTACGGCAATCCGCGTTTCATCGTGCTCGACGAACCGAATTCGAACCTGGACGAAGAGGGGGAACAGGCGCTGCTTCAGACCTTGCAATCGCTCAAGGCGCAGGGCGCCACCATTGTGGTGATCACGCACCGGACCAGCATCCTGGCGGCGGTCGATCTGATGCTCGTGCTGCACGATGGCATGGTCAAGGCGCATGGTCCGCGCGACGACGTACTGGCTGCGTTGCAGCAGGGCGGACAGAAGCCCGCATCGGCTGCTGCGAAGTGATACAGGCGAGCAAACGGCAACCCATGCACATGAACGCACTGCATCCTTCCGGCCGCAACGAACTGGCCTCCGCGCTGTGGGCCATGCGACGCGAATTCGCGGTCTGCATGGCATTCACCCTCGTGATCAACGTGCTGATGCTGACGCCCACGCTCTACATGCTGCAGGTGTTCGACCGCGTGATGATCAGCCAGAGCGAACTGACGCTGCTCGCCGTGACCGCGGTGATGCTGTACTTCCTCGCGCTGATGGCTTTCGCCGAATGGTCGCGCGCACGGCTGCTGGTGCGTGTCGGCGTGAGGCTCGATGCCGGTCTCAATCCGCGGGTATTCAAGGCGGGTTATCTGTCTGCGCTCGGGCAGGGTGGGAATCGCGCCGCAGAAGCACTGGCCGATCTGACCAGCATCCGCCAGTTCATGACCGGCAACGGTCTGTTCGCCTTCATGGACGCGCCCTGGACGCCGATCTACATCGCGGTGCTGTTCATGCTGCATCCCTGGCTGGGCGCGCTGGCGGTGGTGTTCTCCGTGCTGCTGGCCGTTCTGGCCTGGTTGTCGCACCGGCTGTCGCACGCGCCGATCGAGGCGGCGATGCAGGCGGGTACGCAGGCCGGCGACGACATGCAGGGCGTGCTGCGCAACGCCGACGTGATCGAGGCGATGGGCATGCTCGGCAATCTGCGCCGCCTCTGGCTTGTGCGGCACCGGAATTACCTGACGCTGAACTGGCGGGCGGCCGACATCGGCGCCCGGATGAAGGCCCTGACCAAGTTCCTGCGCTACACGCAGCAGTCCCTGGCCTTGGGGGCCGGTGCCCTGCTGGTGATAGAGGGACAGCTGAGTCCGGGTGAAATGATCGCGACAAATCTGCTGATCAGTCGTGCGACACAGCCCCTTGACCTGATGGTCGCCAGCTGGAAGCCCTTTCTCGGTGTGTGCAGTGCGTATCGGCGGCTGGCGGCGCTGCTCGGCCGCTATCCGGCGCATGTTCCGGCCGCTGTGGCAGAACCCCTGCGCGGGCATCTGGTGGTTTCGGAACTGACCGCCTCGGCGCCCGGTCGGGAGCGTCCGGTGCTGGGCGGGATTTCTGCCGACTTTCCGGCCGGTCTCGTGACAGGTATTACCGGGCCGTCGGGATCGGGCAAGTCGACGCTGGCGCGCGCGCTGATCGGCATATGGCCGGGGACAGAAGGGCGGGTCATGCTCGACGGTGCGGCCATCGAAAGCTTTGACCGGGACTGGCTCGGCCCGCACATCGGCTACCTGCCGCAGGACATCGAACTGTTCGAGGGCAGCATTGCCGAGAACGTCGCGCGCTTCGGCGCGGTCGATCCCGACAAGGTGATCCGTGCCTGCCAGCGCACGGGCGTGCATGACATGATCCTGCGGCTGCCGAAGGGCTACGACACCCAGGTGGGTGATGCCGGCGCCTTTCTGTCCGGCGGGCAGCGTCAGCGCATCGGTCTGGCGCGTGCGCTGTACGGTGATCCGGTCCTTGTCGTGCTCGACGAACCCAATTCCAATCTCGACGATACCGGTGACGCCGCGCTGATGCGTGCGGTGCAGGACATGAAGGATGCGGGATGCACTGTGTTCGTGGTCAGCCACCGCAGCGGCATACTCGGCATCGCCGATCGCATGCTGGTGCTCAACGATGGACGGATACAGCACTACGGCGTGCGCGACGAGCTCATGTCCGCCCTGCGCTGTCAGCCCTTGCCGGAACAGGCGACAGTCCAACACTCATGAAACCCATCATTCAGACTGCCGACCGGCTGCCTGTCGCGACCGCATGTACCGGGACGCGGCCGCACGCACGTGGGCGGCGCGGAGGACTCCTTCGATGAACAGCCCGCAACCCTCCAGGGGCGCCAGCCTGGTG
>DATCUL010000423.1:0-2586 GCA_036567405.1 Methyloversatilis sp.
CGACGCCGGCAAACATGCGCCAGACACCGCGCACATCATCCATGCTGACGACGCTGTGCGCAAAGACCACCGGCACGCCGTCGGCGTACAGCAGCACCTCGCGCGTGCGCACATGCGCGCGGTCGACGCCGATCAGGTCGGCTTCGTCCGTCCAGGCGCGCGCCCGGCCCTGCATCAGCGGCCGCACGGCGAACTGCCGGCAGCGCGCGCGGATGCGCGCCGTCAGCGAATGCGGGTCGGTCAGCCAGCCATGCAGGCGGTCGGGAACGAACAGGGCCGGCGCACGCCATGCGTGGCCGGCACGGGACAAGGTCATCGGTGTGAAGCGGAAGCGGAACCGGAGCGCATGATAACGGTGCGCAAGGCGCGACGTCAGGGCTGCCGTTCGTCCGCCTTGCCGGCGGCATCGGGCGGCGCGCGATCGTCATCCATCAGCATGCGGTGCGCCGGTCCTTCGAGATCGTCGAACTGGCCGCTGCGCGCCGACCAGATGAACACCACGCCTATGCCCAGCGCGATCAGTACCGACATCGGCACCAGCAGCCACAGGATGTCCATTCAGGCCTTGTCCCTGCGCTGCAGGCGCAGCGCGTTGAGTACCACGATCAGCGAACTGGCCGACATGCCGACGCCGGCCATCCAGGGGCTGATCCAGCCCATCATCGCGGGCGGGATCGCCAGCAGGTTATAGGCAAAAGCCCAGCGCAGGTTCTGCCGCACCACGGCCAGCGTGGCACGCGCGGTATCGAGGCCGCGGGTCAGCGCATCGAAGCTGCCGGACAGCAGCACCATGTCGCCCTGGGCGCGCGCCAGTTCGGTGCCACTGCCCATGGCGACCGACACCTGGGCCTGCGCCAGCACCGGCGCATCGTTGACGCCGTCGCCGAGCATCGCCACCACCGCACCGCCGCCCTGCAGGCCCTCGATGAAGGCGCGTTTCGATTCCGGACTCATGCGCGCGTGCGCATCGGCGATGCCCAGTTCGCCGGCCAGTGCCTGCACCGGCGCTTCGGCGTCGCCCGACAGCAGACTCACCGCGATGCCGCGTTCGCGCAGCCGCGCCAGCAATCCGGCCGCCCCGTCGCGCACCGTGTCGATCAGGTCGAAGCGCGCCAGCAGGCCGCGTTCGTCGCCCAGCCACACCGGCGTCGCCAGCCCGCCGGGTGCGTCCGGCAGCGCTGCGTTCGACGCGGCGCAGACGAAAGCCGCACTGCCCAACCGTATCCGCCGGCCCCGGTGCGTTGCCTGCACGCCCTGCCCGGTCACCGCTTCGAGGCCCGCGAGCACCGGCAGCGGCTGGATGTCGGTGGCCTGGCGCAGCGCGCGCGCGATCGGGTGGGTCGAATGCTGTTCCAGCGCCGCCGCGAGCGCGGCGACCTGCCCGGCATCGAGATCGCCGAGCAGCTCGACGTGCTGCACATGCATGTCGCCGGTGGTCAGCGTGCCGGTCTTGTCGAACACGACGTGGGTGACCCGTGCCAGCGTCTCGATTGCGTGCGCGCGCGTGACCAGCAGACCGCTGCGCGACAGCACACCGGTGGCCACGGTCAGCGCGGCCGGGGTCGCCAGCGACAGCGCGCACGGGCAGCTGACCACCAGCACCGCGACGAACACCCACAGCGCGCGCGCCGGGTCGATCCACAGCCAGACACCGGCCGTGACGCAGGCCAGCACGATCAGCGCGGACACGAAATGAAGCGCAATGCGGTCGGCGAACTGCACGACTTCGGGCCGGCTCGACGCGGCGCGCCCGATCAGCCGGCGGATTGCCGCCAGCCGTGTCGCCTCGCCGACCTGTTCGACCTGCACCACGACCGGCGACACCAGATTCATGCTGCCGCCGACCACGCGGTCGCCAGCCACCCGCGCCTGCGGCTTCGACTCGCCGGTCAGCAGGCTTTCGTCAACCTCGCTGCGCCCGTCGGCCAGCCGGCCGTCGGCCGGGAACACTTCGCCCGCCGCCACCACGACATGGTTGCCGACGGCCAGACGGGCCACCGGCACGGCTTCGGTCTGCGGTGCCGGCCAGGCGGTGAAGCGCCGCGCCATCGCCGGCATCACCTGCGCCAGGTTCTCGACACCGCGCACCGCGCGCTGGCGCGCCAGCATTTCGAGGTAGCGTCCGGCCAGCAGCAGGAACACGAACATCGTGACCGAATCGAAATACACCTCGCCCGAGCGGGTCAGCGTCGCCCACAGGCTGGCGGCGAAGGCACTGCCGACGCCAAGCGCGACCGGCAGGTCCATGCCGACCCGGCGCGCGGCCAGATCGCGCCAGGCGCGCGAGAAGAAGGGTGCGGCGGAATACAGCACCACCGGCGCGGTCAGGATCAGGCTGGCCCAGCGCATCAGCGCGGCGATGCCTTCCGGCAGTTCGAGGTCGCCCGCCATGTAGGCCGGCCACGCGTACATCATCACCTGCATCATGCCCAGCCCGGCCACCGCAAGCCGCCACAGCGCGTCACGCCGTTCGCCGCGCGCGACCGACTCGGCGTGGGCACGATCGTTCGGCCAGGCCTGGTAGCCGATGTCGGCAACCGCCTGCAGTATTTCTGACAGCCGGATCTGCGCCGGGTCCCACACGAC
>DATCUL010000424.1:0-5536 GCA_036567405.1 Methyloversatilis sp.
AGCGCGGCGGCGCGTGCGCTGGCGCTCATGCCGAGCGGGTTTTCGTTTGACGCCAGCTTGACGATGGACGCCTCGTCCAGCGACATCTCGCGCGCCAGTTCGGAAATCGGCTTGCCGGGCTGGTAAGGCGAAATCGAGCGGATATGCGCCGCTGCGCAGTCAAAGACACTCATGAGCCGCTCACCGAAACCGGATAGGAACCGAGCACCTTCAGCGACCCGGCTTCCTCGCGGATGCGCGCGATCGCCTTCGCGACCGCCGGATCGCCTTGATGGCCCTCGATGTCCACATAGAAAACGTACTGCCAGCCGCCGTTGCCGAAACCACGCACCGGCCGTGACTGCAGCTTGGTCATGCTCACGCCCTCGTCGGCCAGCGGCTGCAGCAGGCGCACCACGGCGCCGGAACGGTTGCGCACGGTGAAGATCATCGACGTCTTGTCTCGCCCGGACGGACCGGCGTCATGCTCGCCGATCACCAGGAAACGCGTGGTGTTGGCCGGATCGTCCTCGATGTTGGGCGCCAGGATGTGCAGGCCATAGACCTGTGCAGCCGCTTCACCGGCGATCGCCGCCGCACGTTCTTCCTCTGCCGCACGGCGGGCCGCTTCGGCGTTGCTGGCAACCGCAATGACCGGCACGCCGGGCAAGTTGCGGTTCAGCCATTCGTGGCACTGCGCCAGCGACTGCGAATGCGAATACACGCAGCGCACCTCGGAGATCGGCGTATCGCGGCTCATCAGGTTCTGTTCGACGCGCAGCATCACCTCGCCGCACACCATCTGCGTCGTGCTGAGCAGCATGTCCAGCGTCCGGCCGACCGCGCCTTCGGTCGAGTTCTCGACCGGCACCACGCCATACGATGCATTGCCCGACTCGACCGCGCGGAAAACCTCGTCGATGGTGGCGAAGGGCAGCAGCGTGGGTGCCGAACCGAAATGACGACGTGCCGCGCTTTCCGAGAAGGTGCCTGCGGGACCCAGGAAAGCGACCGTCAGCGGCTGCTCGAGTGCGAGGCAGTGCGACATGATTTCGCGGAACACCGTCTTGACCGCCAGTGCCGGCAGCGGACCGGGATTGGCGTCGGCCAGACGGCGCAGCACCTGCGCCTCGCGTTCGGGCCGGTAGATGTTGCCGCGCTTGATCTCGCCGATGCGGTGCGCGATGCGTGCGCGCTCGGAGATCAGCTGCAGCACGCGCTCGTCGATGTCATCGATCGTATCGCGCAGCTTCAGCAGTTCGTCATTCGGGTTCGGGTCGGATGCCATCGTTCAACCGTATCTGCGTTCAAATTCAGTCATGTAATCGGCCAGCGCACGCGCGCCGTCCAGCGGCATCGCGTTGTAGAGCGAGGCCCGCGCACCGCCGGCCGCACGGTGGCCCTTCAGGTTCAGCAGACCGCGCCGGCGCGCCCCGTCGAAAAACCGCGACTCCAGCCGCGGTTCACGCAGGAAGAACGGCACGTTCATCCGCGAGCGCGACGCCGGCTGTATCCGGTTCGTGTACAGCTTCGAGCCGTCGAGCACGTCGTACAGCAGCCGCGATTTCGCGGCATTGCGACGCGCCATCTCGGCCACGCCGCCTTCCTTCTTCACGTACTGGAACACCAGCCCGGCGACCCAGATCATGAAAGTTGCCGGCGTGTTGTACATCGAATCGCACTCGACGTGGCGCGCATAGTTCATCACCGACGGCAGCTGCGCACGCGCGCGGCCCAGCAGGTCATCGCGGATGATGACGATGGCCAGCCCGGCCGGACCGATGTTTTTCTGCGCACCGGCGTAGATCAGGCCGAAACGTGCGATGTCCAGCGGCTGCGACAGGATGTTGGACGACATGTCGGCAACCAGCGGCACGGCACCGGTATCAGGATAGGCCGGATATTCGACGCCGCCGATGGTTTCATTGGCGCAGATGTGCACATAGGCCGCCTGCGGATCGAGCTGCCAGCCCGACGGATCGGGCACACGGTCGAATTCGCTGTCGGCGGCACTGGCGGCGATGCGCACCCGGACCAGACTGGCGGCTTCGGCCATCGCCTTGTCCGACCAGTAGCCGGTGTGGATGTAGTCGGCGCCCTGCCCTTCGCGCGCGAGATTGAGCGGCACCATGGCGAAGTGCGGTGTCGCGCCGCCATGCAGGAAGAGGATGTGATGGGAGTCCGGCACCGCCAGCAGTTCACGCAGGTCGGCCTTGGCACGCGCCAGGATGTCGGCGAACAGTTCGCTGCGATGGCCCAGTTCGAGCGCCGAATACCCCTCGCCGCGAAAATCCTGCCATTCGCGCGCGATCTGCTCGATCACCGGGTCCGGCATCATCGCCGGACCCGCGCCGAAATTGTAGGCACGCGCGCCCATGCGTTGTCCTATTCCCCGCCCTCGTCCCCGGCTTCGGCATCCGTCTCGGCGTCTGCCTCGCTGTCGCTCTCGATCACCTTCTCCAGTCCGGCCAGCCGGGTGCCGTCATCCAGATTGATCAGCGTGACACCCTGGGTCGAGCGCCCCATCTCGCGGATGTCGACCACCTTGGTGCGGATCAGCACGCCGCCGGTCGAGATCAGCATGATTTCGTCGCTCGATTCGACCAGCACCGCACCGACCACCGCGCCGTTGCGTTCACTGGTTGCAATCGCGATCACGCCCTTGGTGCCGCGGCCGTGCTTCGGATACTCGGTGACGCGGGTGCGCTTGCCGAAACCGTTCTCGGTCGCCGTCAGCACGCTCAGTTCGTCGTTCTTCGACACCAGCATGCAGATCACGCTCTGACCGTGTTCGAGCATCATGCCGCGCACACCGCGCGCGGTGCGCCCCATCGGCCGCACGTCGCCCTCGGCAAAGCGCACTGCCTTGCCGGCGTCGGAGAACAGCATGATGTCGTCCGAGCCGTCTGTGATGGCCACGCCGATCAGCACGTCGCCTTCATCGAGGTCGACCGCGATGATGCCGGCCTTGCGCGGATTGCCGAAATCGGACAACGGCGTCTTCTTGACGGTGCCACGTCCGGTCGCCATGAAGATGTAGTGGTTCTCGTCGAATTCCCTGACCGGCAGCACCGCCGTGATCTTCTCGCCTTCCATCAGCGGGAACAGGTTCACGATCGGCTTGCCGCGCGAATTGCGCGAGCCTTCCGGCGCCTCATACACCTTCAGCCAGTAAACCCGGCCACGGCTGGAGAAGCACAGGATGTAGTCGTGCGTGTTGGCGATGAACAGCTGGTCAACGAAATCGTCGTCCTTGACCGCCGCCGCCTGCTTGCCGCGGCCGCCACGGCGCTGCGAGCGGTAGTCGGTCAGCGGCTGGCGCTTGAAGTAGCCGCCGTGCGACAGCGTGACCACCATGTCCTGCTGCGCGATCAGGTCCTCGATGCCGAGATCCTGCGTGTGCACGATGATTTCCGAGCGGCGGGCGTCGGCGAACTGTTCGCGGATCTGGCGCAGTTCATCGGAAATGATCCAGTTGATGCGCTCCGGACGCGCCAGGATGTCGAGCAGGTCGATGATCTGTTCGATCACGTCCTTGTACTCGGACATGATCTTTTCCTGCTCCAGCCCGGTCAGGCGGGCCAGCTGCATGTCCAGGATGGCCTTGGCCTGCGCGTCCGACATGCGGTAGCCGTCGGGGAAGGAGCCGAAAGCCGCGTCCAGCCCGTCCGGGCGGAAGGCTTCGGCGCCGGCACGCGCCAGCATTTCATCGACCAGCGGCGACTTCCAGGCACGGCTCATCAGCGCGACCTGCGCTTCGGCGCGCGACGCCGACGCCTTGATCAGCGCGATGATCTCGTCGATGTTCGACAGCGCGACCGCCAGACCTTCCAGCACGTGACCGCGTTCGCGCGCCTTGCGCAACTCGAACACGGTACGCCGCGTGATCACCTCGCGGCGGTGCGACAGGAAGCAGTCGAGCATTTCGCGCAGGTTCAGCAGGCGCGGCCGGCCATCGACCAGCGCCACCATGTTCATGCCGAAGGTGTCCTGCAGCTGCGTCAGCTTGTACAGGTTGTTCAGAATGACTTCCGGCACTTCGTTGCGCTTGAGTTCGATCACCACGCGCATGCCGGATTTGTCCGACTCGTCGCGGATGTCGGAAATGCCTTCGATCTTCTTGTCGTTGACCAGCTCGGCGATGCGCTCGAGCAGGGTCTTCTTGTTCACCTGGTACGGCAGCTCGTCGACGATGATGGCCTGACGGTTGCCGCGATCGATGTCCTCGAAGTGGGTGCGCGCACGCATCACGACACGGCCGCGGCCGGTCATGTAGCCCTCGCGCACGCCCGACAGGCCGTAGATGAAGCCGCTGGTCGGGAAATCGGGCGCCTGCACGATGTCGATCAGCTGCTCGATCGTCGTTTCCGGCTCCTTCAGCAGCAGCTGGCAGGCGTCGAGCACCTCGCCGAGGTTGTGCGGCGGGATGTTGGTCGCCATGCCGACCGCGATGCCGGCACTGCCATTGATCAGCAGGTTGGGGATGCGGCTGGGCAGAACCAGCGGCTCCTGTTCCTTGCCGTCGTAGTTGGGCCCGAAATCGACGGTTTCCTTGTCGATGTCGGCCAGCAGTTCGGCCGCGATCTTGTCCAGCCGGCACTCGGTGTAACGCATGGCCGCGGCGTTGTCGCCATCGACCGAACCGAAATTGCCCTGACCGTCGATCAGCGTGTAGCGCAGCGAAAAGTCCTGCGCCATGCGCACCAGCGTGTCGTAGATCGCCGAGTCACCGTGCGGGTGATACTTACCCATCACGTCACCGACCACGCGCGCGCACTTCACATAGGGGCGATTCCACTGGATGTTCGCCTCGTGCATCGCGAAAAGCACCCGGCGGTGCACCGGCTTGAGACCGTCGCGCACATCAGGCAGCGCACGGCCCACGATCACGCTCATCGCGTAATCGAGGTAGGAATGCCGCATTTCGTCTTCGAGCGAAATGGGCAGCGTTTCCTTGGCAAAAGAAGTGGTCATCGGAGGGTTTGGCGGACGGCGGCTGTCGTTGAGATGGATCCGGCCTGAAATTCACCGTTCCATGCAGCCAAACCGCAAGTTTAACATGCGCTTGCATCCGTCCCGGGCGCCGCCGGCGCGTGCACCGGACTAAACTGCGTCGCCTCCACTGCCCTGCAGCACTGACATGCCGAATTCCGAAGCCCGTACAGACATTGACCTGCTGATCGAAGCCCGATGGATCATTCCGGTCGAACCGGCGGGCTGCGTGCTCGAGCACCACGCGGTGGCGGTCAACGAAGGACGCATCGTTGATCTGCTGCCGTCAGATGCGGCACGACAGCGCTACACACCGAAATCGCTGCGCACACTGGGCGAGCATGTGCTGATTCCGGGCCTGGTCAACCTGCATGCCCACGCCGCGATGAATCTGCTGCGCGGGTACGCCGACGACCAGCCGCTGATGCGCTGGCTCAATGACCACATCTGGCCGGCCGAACATGAGCACGTCAGCCACGAATTCGTGCGCGACGGCACACTGCTGGCCTGCGCCGAGATGCTGCGCGGTGGCATCACGTGCTTCAGCGATATGTACTTTTTCCCG
>DATCUL010000425.1:0-1936 GCA_036567405.1 Methyloversatilis sp.
GGATCTGGCCGCGCTCTATCCGTACACCCGGCACGCCCACATCGGGCTGGTCGCGGCCAGCGGCACGCTGTTCGCGGCGCGCGGCATCGGCGTGCTGTGCGATGCGCGCTGGAGCATGCGCCGCGCGGTGCGCGTGCTGAGCCAGATCATCGACATCGCGCTGCTGGCGGCAGCGCTGCTGCTGCTGGCCACATTGCGGCTCAATCCGTTCGAGGTGGGCTGGCTGGCCACCAAGCTCGTGCTGCTGGTGGTCTACATCGTGCTCGGCAGTCTGGCGCTGAAGCGGGCGCCCACCCGGTCGGCGCGGGCCGGCTGCCTGGTCGCGGCGCTGGCGGTGTTTGCATACATTGTGAGCGTGGCTCTGGCGCACCATCCGCTCGGTGTGCTGAAACTGATGAATCCGCAGATGTGACACCGGTCGGGGAGCGATAGCGCGATGCAGTCGATATTCGAAGTGAAGAACTGGCGCCGGACCGAGCGGCAGAGGCTGCTCGCACTGCGCGAGGCGGTACCGGATACGCTGCGGCTGGAACGCAACGCCGCCGTCACCGCCCTGCTGGAGCAGGGCTTTCCGCTGCTGCGGCAGATGACGATCGGCTTCTGCTGGCCGTACAAGGGTGAGTTCGACGCCCGCTTCCTGATCCACGCGCTGCGGCCCCATGGCGCGCGTGCCGCACTGCCCGAGGTGGTGGCGCGCGACACCCCGCTGGTGTTCCGCGAATGGTGGCCGGGGGTGGCGATGACGCCACGCGTGTTCGATCTGCCGGTGCCCGACGACACCTCGGTCGTGCTGCCGCATGCGCTGCTGATTCCGCCGGTCGGCTTCGATTCGCGCGGCTACCGGCTGGGCTATGGCGGCGGCTACTTCGACCGAACGCTGGCTGCGCGCCCGGTGCAGCCGCTGAAGATCGGCGTCGCCTTCGAAATTTCCCGCATACCGACCATCCGTCCGCAGCCGCACGATGTGCCGATGGATTTCATCGTGACCGAGACCGGCATCCTCGCGGTCGACCGCAAGGGGCTGCTGCCGGTCGACGCCGGGGAATGCGCCGAGCGCGCGCAGGCCATCGTCACCGGGCGCATCGTGCGCTGACCCGCTAACGAAGATCGAAATGAATGCTCCGTCCGCCCCGCTGACATCCCGCCTGCGCACCCTGCTTGACACGCTTGAACACGGCCTGGTCGAGCGCACGCAGGTCGTCCGGCTCTGCCTGCTGACCGCGCTGGCCGGCGAGCACACCCTGCTGATCGGCCCGCCCGGCACCGCCAAGAGCGAACTGGCGCGGCGCCTGCGTTCGGTGTTCCGCGATGCGCGCTACTTCGAACGCCTGCTGACGCGCTTTTCGGTGCCGGAGGAACTGTTCGGCCCGCTGTCGATACAGGCGCTGGAGCAGGACCGCTACGAGCGCCACACCGCCGGTTTTCTGCCGGATGCCGAGATCGCCTTCATCGACGAGGTGTTCAAGGCCAACAGCGCCATCCTCAATGCGCTGCTGACCCTGCTGAACGAGCGCGAATTCGACAACGGATCCGGGCGCCAGCACTGTCCGCTGATCAGCGCGATCGGCGCGACCAACGAGGTACCGGAGGACGAGGTGGCGGAAGCCTTCTTCGACCGCTTCCTGGTGCGCGTGCCGGTCGGGCCGGTCAGCGCGGCCGGCTTTGCCGCGCTGCTCGAGGCCGGCTGCGGCGATGCCTGGCAGGCACCACAAGAAGCGCTGACGCTGGACCACGGCGATCTCGCCACGCTGGCCGCCGCCGCCGGGCAGGTCGAGCTGCCGGCGCGCATTGCGGGCGTGCTGGCCGCGCTGCGCGAGCATCTGGCCGGCGAAGGACTGTATGTGTCGGACCGGCGCTGGGTGAAATCGCTGTGGCTGATGCGCGTGGCGGCGGCCAGCGAGCAGCGCGGCGCGGTCGGACTGTGGGACCTGCTGCT
>DATCUL010000426.1:0-7661 GCA_036567405.1 Methyloversatilis sp.
GAGCGGTTGCCGTCGCGGATCTGCGCGCTGACGTCTGCCAGCACCAGCGGCTGCATTTCCGGCTTCTTGAATGAATTGGCGTGCGAGCAATCGACCATGATGTTGGCGGCCAGTCCGGCACGCTTGAGTGCCTGTTCGGCCAGTGCCACGCTGACCGAGTCGTAGTTTGGCCGGCCGGCGCCGCCGCGCAGTACCAGATGGCCGTGCGGGTTGCCGCGCGTGCGGATGATGCTGGTGCGTCCGTAGCGGTTGATGCCGAGAAAGCTGTGCGGCCGCGATGACGAGATGATGGCGTTGATCGCCGCATCGACATCACCGTCGGTGGCGTTCTTGAAGCCGACCGGCGTGGACAGGCCGCTGGCCATTTCACGATGCGTCTGCGATTCCGACGTGCGGGCACCGATCGCGGTCCAGGCGATCAGATCGCCCAGGTACTGCGGCGAAATCGGATCCAGTGCCTCGGTTGCCGCCGGCAGGCCCAGTTCGGCCACCTCGACCAGGAAGCTGCGCGCCAGACGCATACCGTCCTCGATCCGGAAGCTGTCATCCATGAAAGGGTCGTTGATGTAGCCCTTCCAGCCGGTGGTGGTGCGCGGCTTCTCGAAATAGACGCGCATCACCAGCAGCAGCGTGCCGGACAGCTCGTCGGCCAGCGTGCGCAGGCGTCGCGCGTAGTCGATGCAGGCGACCGGGTCGTGCATTGAGCAGGGACCGACCACGACCAGCAGGCGAGGATCCCGTCGCTCCAGGATGGCGCGTACCGCCTCGCGTCCTGCGGCCACCGTGGTGGCTGCGCGCGGACTCAGCGGCGCGTCGCCCTTGATGTCTGCCGGCGCCGGCATCAAGGCAAAATTTTCAATCCGGCTGTCTTCGAGCATGGTTTCGCTGTTCATTGCAGTTCTCCTGAAATTCTCCGAACAGTGAACGCCAGCGCCGTCGGCATGTCAATGCGCTGGAAGGGCTTCGGCAACCGCGGGCAGGCCTGTCGGACACCACCAGGCATGACGGGTACGTTGGTCGGCAGGCCGAATGCGATATCTCCGCGGCCGTGTGCTGCCGGCTCCTTGTCGCGCGGATTGTCGATCTGCGCCCGCGCTTCATGGCGAAGCCCGGCGGTACGGGAAGACGCCCGGGGACGGTATCGCCTGCCGATGCGCTGCTGCCGGGTATCCGCCCGAATTACGCCATCGCCGCTCGCATCGTCGCGGTCCTCGCGTCTGAGTGCCCCGGCGACTGGTACACCCACGATGCCGATGCAGCGACCGTGCGCGGTGGCACGGGCGAGTGTGCTACGTTTTGCCCGCGTGGAATCGATGCACTGCATCCACTTTCCCGTCTGCGTCCGCCACGATCATCCCGAATTCCGAAAAAGGCATCTCCCCCATGGTGCAGATCGATATCACCGACCACGTCGGTACGCTTACCCTCGACCGCGACGAGCGCCGGAACGCGCTGTGCGAAGAGATGGTTCACCGGATCGCCACCGCGCTCGAATCCTTCCGTTCGGTCGGCGTGCGCTGTGTCGTGCTGCGCGCCAGGCCCGGTGCCAGTGTGTGGTCATCCGGACACGACATCAACGAACTGCCGGTCGCCGGCCTCGATCCGCTGGCCTGGCGGGATCCGCTGCGCAAACTGATACGCGATATCGAATCCTTTCCGGCACCGGTCATCGCGATGATCGAAGGCAGCGTATGGGGCGGTGCGTGCGAGGCCGTGTTCGCCTGCGACCTGATCCTCGCGGCACGCGATGCGACCTTTGCCGCGACGCCCGCCAGACTCAACGTGCCGTACAACATCGGTGGCCTGCTGACCTTCCTGAATGCGGCCACCCTGCGCATCGGCAAGGAAATGCTGTTTACGGCCGATGCGATACCGGCCGAGCGCCTGTGCAGCCTGGGCATCATCAACCACGTCACGGACAAGGCGGATCTGGAAGAGGCGACCTACGCCATGGCGCGACGCATCGCCGCCAACGCACCGTTGTCGATCGCGGTGATGAAGGAACAGTTGCGCATTCTGGCCGGGGCACACTCGATGTCGCCCGAGGAATTCGAACGGATACAGGGCTTGCGCCGGGTGGTCTACAACAGTCAGGACTACGGTGAAGGCGTGCGGGCGTTCAAGGAGAAGCGCAAACCGGTTTTCCGCGGAAAGTGACACCCGGCGGCTGCCGGCCGTCAGGTGTGGCCGAGATGGGGGAACGATGAAGCTTGTGAGCTGGAACATCCAGTGGGCGCGCGGCTGTGACGGTGTCGTCAGCGCGCGGCGCATTGCCGAAGTGATACGCGATGCGGACGTGATCTGCCTGCAGGAGGTCGCGCGCGGCTTCGACCGCCTGCCCGGCCTGGCTGGCGAGGATCAGGTTGCGCAGTTTTCTGCTCTGTTTCCGGAACATCGGGCATTTTTCGCGCCGGGTACCGATCACCTGCGGCATGACGGTACGCGCATGCAGTTCGGCAATCTGACGCTGAGCCGTCTGCCGGTGCTGTCGGCACGTCGGCATCTGCTGCCGTGGCCGGCCGACGGCTCGGTGCCCAGCATGCAGCGCGCCTGCATCGAACTGGTGCTGGACGATCCGGCCGGGCGCTGGCGCGTGCTCAATACCCATCTGGAGTACTACTCGCCGACACAGCGCATGGCGCAGGTGGAGGCATTGCGCGCACTGAATGCCGAGGCGCTGGCGCATGCGCGCACACCGTCGGTGACACGGGAGGGCAACCCTGCCTTCGCGCCGGTGCCCTCTCCGGCGGCGGCGCTGCTGTGTGGCGACTTCAACTGCGAGCCGGAGAGCGCTGAATATCGAAGCCTGATCCGGCCGGGCACGGACGCAGCGGCCGACTGGCACGACGCCTGGGCATGTCGCCACGGCGACATGCCGCATGCGCACACGGTCGGCCTGCACGGCGCCGACTGGCCCGACCGGCCATATTGCTGCGATTTCGCCTTCGTCACGGCGGCGCTTCTGCCGCGTCTGAGGGAGATCGGTGTCGATCAGACCACCGACGCATCCGACCATCAGCCGCTGTGGATCGGGTTGGATAACTGAATGGACGACTGAACTGCAGCCGCTGCCGCAGCAAGGGCCATCCGGCCGGAGGGGGAGGCAGGCACGAGTCAGGCCCGAAGTCAGGCCAACTCGTCGGGTTCCAGCAGGCGTTCGATCTGGTCGATGCGGTCACGCAACGCGAGCTTGCGTTTCTTCAGCCGGCGCAGCAGCAGTTCGTCGCTGGCCGATGCCGCCTGCAGGTCGGCGATCGCCTGATCGAGATCGCGATGTTCGGTGCGCAATGCCTCGAGCGAGGCCAGCAGTTCATGTTGTTCCATGCCTTGCGCGCAGCGGTGACAACCTGCGCTCGCTCCGTCCCGTTAGAGGACTGGATGGTAGGGGTGACTTCGCGGGGGCGCAAGCACCCTTCAGTGCAGCGCTGCCCCGGCCGTAAAGTCGGTTGAAGGGCGGGTACTTGAAAGGCAGCCGCCATGCCCCACCTGCAATGCAGAGGCCTGCGGTGCCGCGATCGATGCCGGGACGTCCGTTCCGCCTGTGTTGTTCAGCCGCAGTCGCCATGGAGAGACATCATGCACATCATGTTCAACAATCCGCTGGTCTATGTGGTCGAGTATTCGGGGCTTGAAGCCGTCGAGGTGATCGACAAGCGCGTCGGGCGCGGCGCGCTCATCCGTGACGATGCGGCCAAGCGTTTCCGCGAGGAACTGAAGGAACTGGTCGATCACGAAGTCGGTCCGGAGGAACTGGATGCCTTCATGGTTCCTTGGGCTGCCTTGCTGACGCAGCCGGCGATCTATCACTGATTCGGTAAGATGCGCGCTGGTCGCCCGAGCGCGCATCCTTTTCCCATCTGAATGAGCAAGGCCTTTACCCGGGAAACCGACACCGAGGAAGACGATCCGGAAGCGGTCACCGCGCTGCCTGCAGGCAGCAAGAACTACATGACGCTGGCCGGCTATGGCCGGCTGCGCGCGGAGCTTGACCAGCTGGTGCGCGACGAGCGTCCGCGCATGGTCGAAACGGTTGCCTGGGCCGCGTCCAACGGCGACCGCTCGGAGAACGGCGACTACATCTACGGCAAGAAGCGGCTCCGCGAAATCGACCGCAGAATCCGTTTCCTGATCAAGCGGCTGGAATCGTCCTCCGTCGTCGATCCGCAGGACCAGCAGAACACCGATCAGGTGTTCTTCGGTGCCACCGTGGTGTACGAGGACGAAGACGGCGAGCACACGGTGCAGATCGTCGGTGTCGACGAGGCAAACGCGTCGGAAGGTCGTATCTCGTGGATTTCCCCGTTGGCGCGCGCACTGCTCAAGGCTCGCGAGGGTGACACCGTGCGCGTTCAGAGCCCGTCCGGTCTGCGCGAGATCGAAGTCGTCGAAGTGCACTACCGCTGAATGTCCGTCACCCCACCGAATCTTTTCATCGAGGAATCCGCATGAACCGGTTGCTGATCGCTGCAGTACTCGCCTTTTCCACCTCGGTCGCCATGGCCGACCTTACCGTGAAGGAACCCTGGGTGCGTGCCACCGTGCCGCAGCAGACGGCAACCGGCGCATTCATGCAGATCACCGCGCCGAAGGCGGCGCGTCTGGTCGAAGCCCGCTCGCCGGTGGCCGGTGTGGTGCAGATCCATGAAATGTCGATGAGCGACAACGTCATGCGCATGCGCGAGGTGGCCGGCATCGATCTGCCGGCCGGCAAGGCGGTCGATTTGAAGCCCGGTGGCTACCATGTGATGCTGATGGATCTGAAGGCACCGATCGCCGAAGGTCAGGTGGTGCCGCTGACGCTGGTGGTCGAGCACGCCGACAAAAAGCGCGAGAACATCGAGATCAAGGCAACGGCCCGTCCGCTGGGTGCTACCGGCGACATGCCGCACAAACATTGATGGCGGTGCAGGAAGCGGCTCTCGGCTGAGGAAGGCCCGGTCTCCGACCGGGCTTTTTTTCGTTCAGGGCACAGCGGCTGCACTGGCCATGCCGGTTGCCGCAACAGCTCAGTCAGGCGACGGAAATTCCGTCATCAGCAGCCCGATCAGGGATTTGTGCTCGTCGGGCAGCGCATCCGGCGACAGCCCTGCGCTGGTCAGGCGGGTGACCGCCTGCATGCTGGGCAGCGTGACGCCGAAGAAAAGCGGTGTCGTGCCCTCCGCGATGGCGATCGTCGGGAAGGTTTCGATGTCCAGATCGCCCAAACGGTCGGCCTCGTCCTCGACATCGATCCAGACATAGCGGGTGTCCCCATCGGTGGCTGCGGCGGCGTTCCACTGCGTGCGGAATTCGCGGCACACACCGCACCACTCGGCGCACAGCGCGAAGATCGTGTGGGATTTCATCGTGGCTTCGTCAGGATCGGGCTCATCGAACGCTCACTTTATCTGGATAGGGATGCATCTCGCGTTCTGCTGGATACCAGACCGTCCGTGTTTCGCTGTGAAAACGTGATCCGGGTTCGGTCACCACGGGATGGACCCCACTGCCACGTGTTGTCAGGATCAAGCCTGTCCGGATCGTTTCGCGGTGCTTGTACTTCGCTCCGGGCAGAGGGTCGATTGCAGGTACACTTCCGAAGCCGGCGGCGATCCTGCAGGGCAGAGACCAAATGAAAACGGCCCGCATCGCTGCGGGCCGCTTGTGTTCTGGCTCCCCGACCTGGGCTCGAACCAGGGACCTACGGATTAACAGTCCGGCGCTCTACCGACTGAGCTATCGGGGAACAAAGAGGCCGCGATAATAGGCGGTGATCCGACGTCCGTCAAGCGTTTGATGCGTGATTTTCTCCGCGTTCACTCTGCGCCACGACGCGGCGCTATCGATTTATGATCGCGTCACCGGAAGGCGACAAAGTCCTTCCCTGAACCATTCCGTTGTCGTCCGCCCGCTGGGGCAGGATGCAACCCGGCCAGCTCATCCATGAACGAAAATGCGGTTTATATAAAAACGGAAGCGGGCGAAGACGCGGTGACCAAGCGCACCATCGTCCAGCGCAACCTGCGCTCCGTGCTGATCATGATCGATGGCCGCACGCCGGTGGGGAGCCTTGCGCAGCAGTTTGGCGATCCGCTGATCGTCGAGGGGCTGGTCGGAGAGCTCGAACACCGTGGTCTGGTCAGGCGTGTCGACTCGCCATCTCAGGAATCGGAAGAAGACGGAGCGGAACTGTCTTCGATGATGGTCGATATCGAGGATCTGATCAGCCAGCCGATCACGCCGGTGGCGGACGATATCCGGCGCGCGCATGAGCGCTCGTCGGCGAAGGAATCGCCCGAGATCGAGGAATTCGCCCGGGCCTTGCCGGAATTGTCGGCGCCGACGCCGGCACCTCCGGCAGCGGCACCCGTATCGCCACCGGGTGCGGAAGACGTGCGCAGTGCGATACGCCGGGCGATGATTTCGGCCAGCACTGACGCCGCGCCGGTCGAGCCGCCGGCCGGTCCGCTGAAACGTGTCGTCGACCTGTTCGCCGGGCGTGTCAGCGGTGCGGATCGCAAGGGCCCGCCGAGTTCGCTCTGGAAGAAGGTGTCCGTGGCGCTTGCCGGGCTGATCGCGCTGGTGGTCGGGCTGTTCTTCTTCTATCCGTATGGGCGTCACCTTCCGCACATCGAACAACTCGCGACAGAACTGCTGGGGCAGCCCGTGCACATCGGCTCCATCTCGCCCAGCCTGTTCCCGGAACCGTCCATCGCGTTGCTGGCGCTGACCGCCGGCTCCTCGGGGCAACTGCAGATCGGCACGGTCAAGCTGATCCCGCGCATTTCGACCATCTTTTCCGAACGCACCGTGATGCGTGAAGTGCGTATCGAAAGAGCCGGCCTGAATGTCGCTTTCCTGCCCGAACTGTCGCGCCGGCAGGCGATCAACTGGGCGTCGCGCTGGGTCAAGGTCGAGCGGGTGAACGTCGTCGATTCGAGCCTGCTGCTGCTGGATGGTGCGCTCGGTGGGCTGAACGGCTCACTGGACATCAACGACGACGGCGCCCTGACCGCCTTGTCGCTGGGGAGCGCGGACGGTGCGCTCAAGGTGCACGGGGCGATCGATGGCGGCGTCTGGATGGTGTCCCTGACGGCGCTCGGCTGGCAGACGCCGGGAACGCCGTCGATGCTGTTCGATGTGCTCGAGGCGACCGGAACGCTGAACAGCCAGCGACTTCAGTTCGACAAACTCGACATCAAGCTCTACGACGGTTACGCCACCGGTCGGCTGGCGCTGAACTGGGGAGATCCGGTGCGCCTGGAAGGACAGGTCATGACCTCTCGTCTCGAGCTTGCCGGACTGACCAGGGTCTTTGCACCCACGCTGCGCCTGACCGGCGATCTGTCGATGTCGATCGACATCAGCGGTCAGGGCAAGGAGCTGGAGGCGCTGCAGCAAAGCCTTCGCGCCAGCGGCAAGTTCGGCATTCAGCGGGGACAGATCGAACGCGTCGACCTGGTGCAGGCGGTCCGCATCCCTCGCGCCGACGGCGTGCGCGGCGGCAGCACGCGCTTCGATCATCTGGACGGCCAGATGGTCGCCGACGCGCACGGTCTGTCTTTGTCGCAAATGGTGATGGAATCGGGGCTGGTGGGGGCTCAGGGCAATATGCGGCTGTCCGATGGACGTATCGGCGGGCAGCTCGATGTCAGCCTGCAGGGAACGGCGACCACGGTGCG
>DATCUL010000427.1:0-29979 GCA_036567405.1 Methyloversatilis sp.
GTCAGCCGGATTCCCCAGCTGCAGCAGGCCGAAGCGCTGGCCCTCGTAGGCCGTCAACGCATCGTAGCTGCCGGCAACACCGCCGCCGCCCTGGAAGGTCCAGCCGATATTCGGCCCGGCCGGGCGGTATACGAATGTCACATGACCGTCCGAGCCGACGAGGCCGTAGGACGTCCAGCCCGCCTCGAAACCGTCATTGATCAACGATGGCGAGGCCGCCCGGGCACCGACGGCGTGCAGCGCAGCGGCAAGGACGAGGGAAAGCATCAGGGATTTCATGGCGATCACTTTCTTCGGTCAACCGGAATTCAGCGCCGCGCGCGGCGCCGCGCCGCCATGCCCAGCAGCCCCAGCCCGGCCAGCATCATTGCGTAGCTGTCCGGTTCGGGCACCGCCGCGGTGAAGGCCAGGTGATCGACCACCCAGGCGTCGTAGATGCTTCCATCGAGCTTCATCGAGGTGATGGGTGCCGAGAGGCCACCGGCATCGATGCGGAAGTAGCCGGTACGACCGCCGCCGCCGCCACCGATGGCGGTAAACAGCGTGCCGTTCAGATAGACGTTCACCGCATATTCGTTCTGCTGCAGGCTGAAACCGATCTGTTTGACACCACCGGCGAAAGTGAAGGTCAGATCGCCCCACGCGCTGGTGCTGCCGTACCAGGCTGACTGGTTATTGCCGGTATTGATCAGCGCATGTGTGCCGTCCCAGCGGCTGGAGCAGGACGCGTTGCCGCAGGGATAGGTGCTGAAGGCATTGCCGTTCGGGTCGGCGAACGGATCGAACACGGCCGGCAGCGTCGACGTCGGACCGTAGCTGCCGCTGCTCGACGCGCTCGCCTGTATCTGAAGCCCGGCCACGAGTGCCGTGTCCTCGAAGTCCTCGATCGTGCTGCCGGCGTTCAGGCCCAGCGCGGCATCGGAACTGCCCCATGCCGCGGGACCGAAACCGGTGATGGTGTAGGCCGCCTGCACCGGCGCCGACAGCAGCGCGATGGCACCGGCTGCGGACAGCAGGGAAACAAGGGAAAGCGGTTTGGTTTTCATCGACGATTCCTTTTTGTTGTCATCAGTGATCGGTGCGGATCAGCCGCGAACGCCGCGGCGTGCCATGAGGCCGACCAACGCAAGGCCAGTCAGCATCAGTACGGTGGTTTCAGGTTCGGGTACGGGTACGGCGCTGAACACGACCTTGTCCAGCAGGATGCCGGCGTTGTTGCTCAGGCTGCCGTTGGCAGCGCCGAGAAAGGTGATGCGTGCGCTGGCGGCATCGGCGACCCAGTCCATCGACTTCGATTCCCACTCGAATCCGCTCGGATCGGCGCTGATGACGTTGGTGAACAGAACCGGCGCACCGTCGTTGACGCTGACGCTGACCGTCGAACTGCCGAAACCGGGTGCAATGACGTTGCCGAGATCGAAGCTCAGCCGATAGGTGGCCCCCACCACCGTCTGCACCGCATCGGAGCGGAGCCCCTTGTCATAGCCGTAGATGCCGGTGAGATCGACGCACTGGTTGCCGTCGGTACAGGTCGGGTGACGGGAAAGCTGCGTCTCGCCAGGACCGACCGCCGTCCAGCCGGTGATGTCGGTCGACCCCGAAGGGAAAAAGTGGTCGCCGATCGACGAATAGGACGGCGTCTCGAAGGAGCCGTTGGTCAGCAGATTGACCGGCTGTGGCGTGACCGCATGGGCGCTGACGACGGACAGACCGGCAGCGACCGCCAGTGCAAGGCTGAAAAATTTCATCTGACCTCTTTCTTATCGGATGACCACTTCGGTTGCAGACAGGCCTTGAAGACTGGTCAGCAATCCGGCGGGCACCTCGGTTCGATTGTCTTTTTTCGATTCAGGTATTGCCGTGACGCATATTCATTCACCATCAACTGCGCGCAACGTGCATTTTTTTATCAGGTTCCGAGATTTAACAAACTGCATCAAACCGACATCATTTGCGTCTTGCGGCGACGCCGATCAACCCGAGACCGGCCAGCAGCAAAGCCCAGGTATCCGGCTCGGGCACTGCAGGCGCCGCTGCGACCGGCAGATGGCCGGTGACTTCCAGTTCGCCCAGATACGCCCATTGCGGGCCGGAACCCTGGGCGTAGCGCAGATAGCGGCCGACCGGCGCACCGGCGGCGGCGAAGTCGAACGCCGCACCGAACTTTCTCGAACCCGACAGCGCGCTCTCGTTGTGATACGAACCGCTCGCGATGGCGCCCCAGCTCGTGCCATCGAGACTTGCCAGGACCTGGAAGTTGTTCACATAGCCGGGATTGCCGTAGAGCTCGATGCGATCGAACACGTAGGCCGCACCGAAATCCACCTGCACGTAGTCGGCATAGGCACCACCATTCCAGTAGGTGTCGAAGTTGTTGTCGAGGATGTTGTCCTTGGGGCCGTTCGAGGACGAGAAGTAATACGGCGTCGGCGTGCTGACCGTGATGCCCGGCAGGGAGGTCAGATCGATCGCCATCGCGGCGGCGGGCATGGCGCCGAGCGAAGTCGATATCAGAGCGGCGAGGCAGAACTTGCTGGCGTACATGGCGACATCCTGGCTGGAGAACGGGACGAAGCCAGACTACCGGTGGATGCGGGCCGGGGGCATCCCCTGCCCGGGGGTGTCGACGGCGCTTACACCAGACCCATGTTGCGTGCGGTCACCGCTGCCTCGGCACGCGAGCACACATTGAGCTTGCGGTAGATTTCCTTCACATAGGACGGCACCGTGTTGGCACTGATGCCCAGCAGGCGCGCCACCTCGGCAGAGGTCAGCCCCTTTGCGATCAGCCTCAGCACCTCCGTTTCCCGCTCGGTCAGCACCGGCATCGACAGCGCGGGCTCTACCCGGAAATGCGACAGCATCTTGCGTGCAACTGCCGGCGACAGCGGCGGCCGGCCGGCCATGATGCCCCGGAGCAGTTCCGCGATCGCGTCCTGCCCCTGATCCTTCAGCAGATAGCCCTGTGCGCCGGCACGCAGCGCCGGAAAGATGTGCTGGTCATCATCGTAGATGCTGGCCACCACGCAGACGGTATCGGGCGAGCGCAGGTTCAGTTCCGCAATCAGATCCACGCCATTGCCGTCCGGCAGCCCCAGATCGACCAGCGCCAGATCCGGTGCCGGATGGGCTGCCAGCCAGGCGCGTGCCTCGGCCAGCGTCG
This sequence comes from Methyloversatilis sp., assembly GCA_036567405.1. Lineage (GTDB taxonomy): Bacteria > Pseudomonadota > Gammaproteobacteria > Burkholderiales > Rhodocyclaceae > Methyloversatilis. Next base: position 3,164 of record DATCUL010000427.1, read on the forward strand.
CCACCGGACAGACCTCGACCCCCGGAAAGCTGGCGCGCACCGACTGCGCCAGCCATTCGGCAGCCTCCAGAACATCTTCCACAAGCAGACAATTTTTCACAATTCGCCCTCTTGACTGCAAAATAGCGGCTTTTGCAGCAGACCGACACCCCCATATTCAGGGGGGATAAAAAGGAAAAACGATGTTTCGGTTTTGTTTTCCCCCGCGTTCTTTGCGCCGGGGTGCCGTGCTGGCGTCATGTCTCGGCATTTTCGTCATTCCCGCAGCACAGGCACAGGAACTGGCGGCTCCCGGCGCACTCGGTGCCGACATGCTGCCCAAGGGACGGTCTGCGGTGCGTCTGGAAACGCGCCGCATCTGGGCCAAGGACGAATTCGACTCCCATGGCGACCGGCAGGCACTGCTGTCGGAATACAACGGGCTGAAACTCGACTCCTCGATCTTTCCCGCGCTCGGCTTTTTCGGTCCGGGTGCCAGCTTGGGCACGACCGACCTGTCGGCCCGGATGACCGGCACGCAGGTTCGATTGACCGTCGGCTACGGCCTGACCGAGGACTTCACGGTCGGTTTCCAGATCGGTCACGGCGAAACGCACAACCGGGTCCGTGCATCGGTGCGACCCGGCACCGTCCCGCCCGGCGTGGTCGTACCCGGCGCCACGACCGCCACCCAGGCAGTGCAGGGCCTGCTGACCAATGTCTATGGCTACAAGCCCATCCGGTCGAGTGACTGGGAAAGCGATCTCGACCCGCTGATCGGTCTGCGCTGGCGCTTCGACAAGGGCGAGAACCACGCCACCGTGTTCGCTCCGACGGTACGCATCGGCGTCGCCCGGCAGGCCGACCCCAATGACCTGATGCAGATGGTGATGGCCGACGGCACCGACGACCTGCTGCTGGGCCTGCTGCATACGCGCAAGCTCACGCCGCAATGGGACCTGCTTTTGTCCGCCCAGTACACGCTGCAGACCTCTGATCACGTAAGGGCGCGAGCGCGCGGCACGAGCGAATTGCTGGTGCCTGCCAGCCGGCTGGAACGGCTCACGCGCAACCGCACCAATCCGTTCGAGGTCACCACCGAGACCGGCTACACGCTGGGCAGCTGGCGCATATCGGGCCGGCTCGAATACGCGCATGGTGGCAAGGACCGCTACTCATCGCCGTCCGGACAGGATGTGTCCGGCCTCGAAGCCGGCTCGGATTTCCATTTCCTGCTCGGTTATGTCGGCCTGACCTGGAACGGCATCCCCGGCTATCTGCGCGACGAGCACCGCTTTCCGGGCTTCGTGTCGCTGGTCGGTGCCACGACGCTGAAGGCGAAGAACACGGCAGCACCGAACACGCTCTACCTGACCGTGACGACGGTTTTCTGAGGTCGGCCGAACCTAGGGTTTCCGCCCTTCCGGCTGCGGCGCAGCCGGAAACTCGAACATCACCAGACAGCCCTGCCCTTCCCAGGTCCAGTCTATGGCGCCGTTCAGCTGGGCGGCACGCGCCATCATGTTGCGCATGCCCCGGCCCGGCGTTCGCGGCTTGCCGTTGCCGTCGTCCTCCACCGATATCCGGTAATGCCCGCGCGAGAAGCGGATGCCGATCGACAGGCTGCGCGCACCGGCATGGCGCAACACGTTGGACACCGATTCGCGCAGGATGCGGCAGAGGTTGAGCGCCTCCGCAGCCGTCATGGTGCGGTCCGGCAGATCGTCCGACTGGTCCCACACCAGACGCACGCCGGCCGCCGAACAGCGGCTTTCCATCTCGGCACGGCAGTCGGCCAGCAGATCGGTCAGTGGTGAATCCGGCCGGGACGACCGCGACACGACGTCGCGCAGGTCCTGCAGCGCCGACCGCGCGATGTCGGCATCCTCGGCATTCTTTGCGCGCAAGGTCAGCGACAGCAGCTTGGCGCCGATGTCGTCGTGCAGATCGCGATAAATGCGCTCGCGCTCTTCGGACGTCGCCGACTCCCGCTCCAGCAGTGCGCGGCGCTCATAGCTGGCGGCCAGTTCACTGGCGCTGGCCGCCACCCGCGATTCAAGTTCGCGGTTCAGCGTTTCGGCATCGGTCAGCGCCGCGGCAAAGCGCCGCCCCAGATGACCGGTCAGGAACAGCAGCACCACCGGTGCCGCCAGATACAGCAGGATGAAGTGGTATTTCAGGCGGATGCGCGCCAGCCCTTCAGGCAAGCCATGCAGCGGCGCGGCCAGCAGCAGGTCATGCAGGCCGGCCAGCAGCAGGGCACCGAGCGCGATGCCCAGCAGCGAATGTTCGCGCCAGCGGCCATTGCGCCAGCGACCGTACACCCGCACCGTCTGCCAGACGATGATCAGGAAGGTCACGCCGTGCGACAGCGCGAAGGCGTAGCCCTGCCACAGCACGGCCGGCATCGCCGACAGCAGCCCGGCGGCCGGCACGACCAGCGCGAGCACCCGTTCCGCACGGGGCTGGCGGATGCCGAGATAGCGGTTGACGAACAAGGCCATGCAGACCGCCCAGGCGTCCAGCGCCAGATGCGAAGTCCAGCGGAACACGGCGCCGGACACCGGCGGGTCGCGCACCACCAGATAGGTCGAGAACAGTCCCCACATCAGGCAGGCGAGCCCGAACCAGAAATACTGCGGGTCGTGCCGCCGCCGCCACCACACGACCAGCACCAGCGCGGCCGCGACCAGCAGCGTGATGGTCAGGCCGCGCGCCAGATCCACCTGCAGGAAACTGCGCCACTCGTAATCCGGCCGCAGCCGCGACACCGGCCCGACCTCGAGCGGCGACAGCAGGCCCCAGCCCGGATCGCTGCGCAGGCGGATCAGGATTTCGTTGTCGCCCGGCTGCCACAGCCGCGCCGGCAGTACGAAGAAGAAGGGCCGGTTCCAGTTGCGCGAGATCGGTTCGGAGAAGCGTCCGCCATCGCCGAGGAACTCCCCGTTGAAATAGAAGGCACCGTTGAGGTTGAGCCACCACAGGTAAAGACCGAGCGGTTCGGCCGCACCGGCCGGTGCCCGGACACGGAAGCGGAACCAGCCGCCGGTGCCCTGCGGTGCCTCGTCGTGCAGCGCGTGCGGCAGCGTCACGCTGCGCCAGCCCGGATCGTCGGCGCGCGGCAGGGCTGCACTGTCGACCGCCAGGAAATCCGCCCGCCAGTATTCGTCGGACGGATCGGCAAGGCATGGCGTCGAGACGAGCCAGGCGAGAATAAGAAGGAATCGCAGCATCGCGTGCATTGTTCCGCATCGGTCCTGCCACGGGTATCCCTTGAACGAGGGAGTTTCGCCGGCCGGTCGTCCGGCGCATCACCTCGTGGCGGTGGTCAGGACCGGGGACCGCACCGTGAGGCCGCCCCTTTCCCGTGCATCTGCAATCCTTTGCACTTCATGTTGTTTCGTCATCGCGACACCGGACGTATAAAGTATCGGCCGCAAGCAAGGCGCGCCGACCGGCACGGCAGGTGAGAACCTCCATGCCCCCTGACCGCCTTTCCATCCTTACCCGTTCGTCGAAGGAGAACTTCCGTGGCCCATTGGTTTGCTGACAACGCACTGTCCATCGGACGCACCCCGCTGATCAGACTGAATCGCGTCACCGACGGCGCTGGTGCGACCGTGCTGGCCAAGATCGAAGGCCGCAACCCGGCCTACTCGGTCAAATGTCGCATCGGCGCCGCACTCGTGTGGGACGCCGAACAGCGCGGCCTGCTCGGGCCGGGCAAGGAACTGGTCGAGCCGACCAGCGGCAACACCGGCATCGCGCTGGCCTTCGTTGCGGCAGCACGCGGCATTCCGTTGACGCTGACGATGCCGGAAACCATGAGCATCGAACGACGCAAGCTGCTGCTCGCCTATGGCGCAAAACTGGTGCTGACCGAGGGCGCCAAGGGCATGAGCGGCGCGGTGGCCAAGGCCGAGGAAATCCTCGCCTCGGACCCGGACCGCTACGTGCTGCTGCAGCAATTCAAGAACCCGGCCAATGCGAAGATCCACGAAACCACGACCGGCCCGGAAATCTGGGATGACACCGACGGCAATGTGGACATTTTCGTCGCCGGCGTGGGCACCGGCGGCACGATTACCGGCGTATCGCGCTACTTCAAGCAGGTGCGCGGCAGGAATGTGCGCTCGGTCGCGGTCGAACCGACCGCCAGCCCCATCCTGACGCAGAAGCGCGCCGGCGAACCGCTGAAGCCCGCACCGCACAAGATCCAGGGCATCGGTGCCGGCTTCGTGCCGGACGTGCTCGACCTGTCCGTGGTCGACGACATCGAGCAGGTCAGCAACGAGGACGCCATCGACTTCGCCCGCCGCCTGGCACGCGAGGAAGGCATCCTGGCCGGCATTTCCTGCGGTGCGGCAACCGCCGTGGCGGTGCGTCTGGCCAAGCGCCCGGAAAACGCCGGCAAGACCATCGTCGTCGTGCTGCCGGATTCGGGCGAACGCTACCTCAGTTCCATCCTGTTCGAAGGCATGTTCGACGCAACCGGGCTGCCGATAGCCTGAGCCGGCGCGAGCGCGCGGACTGCCGGATGCCCGGCCGCGCGCATCCGGTCGACCTGACGGTGGCCGGCAGATTGAGCGGCGTCATCGCCTGGCGAGGAGGCCTGCGTGGGGTGGCAGGCCGCCGACACTTCACCAGGCTGCCCTGTCGGCGGGCACGCCCGGCAACTCCGCGCTGCATGTATCGCCCCCTGAGATTTCCGGCCGCAGCAGTGCGCGACGCCTTCCGTCCGCCGGGGACTGCCTGTCGTCACGGCGACGACGCTGGCAGGAGCAGCCCCTCGTGCAGCGCCACCTGCTCCAGAACGGTCTCGAAACGCAAGCGGGCGTCGGCAGCCGCCCGTCCAAGGTAGGCATGCAGTTCGGCATCGGCCGGGCTGCGATGCCCGCATTGCGCGCTGTAGGCCTCGAACCGTGACAGTTGCGTCAGCAGTTCGGTGACATGCCGCGGGCACTCGCAGGCCACGGTCGTCGACAGGGCCGCAAAGTCGGCCAGCGCGGCATCGTCCCATCGTCGCGGCGCAACGACGTCGGCGGCGGACTCGATGCTGCCGGATGTCCCGGGCGACGGCGCTGGCGAGGCCCCGGCCCAGCAGCGCAACCACTGTGCCAGCGCCACGTCGGGCTGGGGCTCGCGCAGCAGCGCCACACCGCTCGCCGCCAGGTCCTCGCACACGGTGTCGGCGGCAAAGCCGTAGAGCACCGCCTTCGGCACTTGCGCGTGCGCGGGCACCACGGCATCGATGACGGCCAGCCAGCCGGCAGCCAGCTGGGGTTCGTGCAGCAGCCAGGCATCCGCAGGCCTGCCGTCCGCCAGAGCGGCGGCGGCCTGCGCCACGTCGGAGAACGGACCCAGCATCTCCACCGGTCTGCCCAGTTGCCGCAACAGCGCGGGCCGCTGCAGGCGCGCGCCCAGTGTCTTTCCGACCACCACCAGGCGCCAGGCCCGGATCTCACGCGTCGGGGGTGCTGTCGCTGATTGCCCCGTCTGCGTGGCGATCAGCGTCCGTGCATGTGTGGCCGCCACGCGCTGGAGCTGCACCCTGTCCAGCGACGCCAGACTGCCGATGGCGTGGCCGAGATCAACCAGTTGTTTGAGCAGCGCCAGACGGCGCACGTCTTCGGCTGAATACAGGCGCTGGCCGCCGGGCGACAGGACGGTATCGGTCAGCGCATAGCGGCGCTCCCAGACGCGCAGCGTCGCCACCGGCATGCGCAGCATGCGGGCCACCGCGCCGCTGCGGTGCAGCGAGGCGTCCTGCACCGAAGCGGTCGATGTTTCAGATGCGTACGCAATTTTGCTCATACCGGAACCTGAAGCCCGCTGACTTGTTATTGAATCCAATTTGACTCGTCTTTTGTAGAACTTTATCAAACAAACCTGATCATTGACCCGATCTTGAAGTCGGTATGGGTAACATCAAAAAATCAACCATCCTGCGGCGTCACCCCCTCAAACCGAGTGCATTGCCGATGACACCTCCCGCTGACGCATTCCGCGGCAACAAGTCCGCCCTGCCCAGCAAGCCCTGCGTGGCCTGCGGCCGGCCGATGACCTGGCGCCGCCGCTGGGCGCGCACATGGGACGACGTGAAGTTCTGCTCCGACGCCTGCCGGCGTGCCAAGGCTGGCTGTGGCTGAACTGCGCCAGCTGGTGCTCGTGCTGGGCGACCAGCTCGACCTCGACGCCGCCGCCTTCGATGGTTTCGATGCCGCACGGGACGCGGTATGGATGGCCGAGGTGGCCGAAGAATCGACGCATGTCTGGTCGAGCAAGCCGCGCACGGCAATATTCCTGGCCGCGATGCGCCACTTCGCGCAGGCGCTGCGCGCGGCCGGTCGCACTCTGTACTACACCCGGCTGGATGATTCCGCCAACCAGGGCAGTCTGCAGGCGCAACTGCGTACCGACATCGAACGCCTGCGCCCCGCGCGGCTGGTGATGACGGCCCCGGGCGACTGGCGGGTACTGCAGGCGATCAAGGCGTTGGCACGGGCGCAGGGTCTGCCGCTGGACATCCGCGAGGATCGCCATTTCTACTGCAGCGTGCACGACTTCGCGGCGCACGCGCAGGGCCGCAAGTCACTGCGCATGGAGTTCTTCTACCGCGAAATGCGCAAGCGTCACGGCGTTCTGATGGAGGGCGATCAGCCCGAAGGTGGCCAGTGGAACTTCGATGCCGACAACCGCGAAGCGTTCGGCGCCTCCGGTCCCGGTGCCGTCCCGCCGCGCACAGTGTTCGAACCGGACGCGCTCACGCGCGAGGTCATCGCGCTGGTCGAGGGGCGCTTCGCCACCCACCCCGGCCGGCTCGACGGCTTCGCCTGGCCGGTGACGCGCGAACAGGCGCTCGTTGCGCTGCAGCGCTTCATCATCGAACGCCTGCCGCTGTTCGGCCGCTATCAGGACGCGATGTGGCCGGGCGAGCCATGGCTGTACCACGCACATCTGGCTGCAGCGCTGAACCTGAAACTGCTGAATCCACGCGAAGTGGTGGCTGCGGCAGTGGCGGCATACCGCACGGGCACGGCACCGCTGGCCGCCGTCGAAGGCTTCGTGCGGCAGATCCTCGGCTGGCGCGAGTACGTGCGCGGCATCTACTGGACCCGCATGCCCGGCTATGCCGCGCTCAACGCACTCGATGCGCACGAAGACCTGCCCGCCTGGTACTGGACCGGCGCCACCGACATGGCCTGCCTGCGCGATGCGATCACGCAGACGCTTCGGCACGGCTACGCCCACCACATCCAGCGCCTGATGGTCACCGGCCTGTTCGCGCTGATGTATGGCGTGCAGCCACAGCAGGTGCATGCCTGGTATCTGGCGGTCTACGTCGATGCCGTCGAATGGGTGGAACTGCCGAACACGCTGGGCATGAGCCAGTACGCCGATGGCGGCCTGATGGCCAGCAAGCCCTATGTGGCGACCGGCAAGTACATCCAGCGCATGAGCCCGCATTGCCGGGGTTGCCGCTACGACCCGGCACAGCGCACCGGCGACGGTGCGTGCCCCTTCACCACGCTGTACTGGGATTTCCTGATGCGCCACGAGCCGGCGCTGGCGGCCAACCCGCGCATGGCGCTGCAGGTGAAGAACGTGGCGCGCCTGACAGACGCACAGAAGCAGGCGCTCAGGCAACGTGCCGCGGCCATCCGGCGCGGCGAGGTCGGTGCCGCACAAACCGCACCGGCGGCTGCCCGGCAGGCGCTGCTCGATGTCTGAGCCCCTCGTTCCGACGTTGGCTGCCGCCCGCGCGCGCATCGCCGCGGTGCAGCCGTCGGACTACGCACGCACGCGCAACGCAATCGACGGCGCGGTCAGCGGCCTGTCGCCCTACATCACGCACGGCTTCGTCACGCTGCCCGAGGTGCTGGCCGGCGTGGCCTCCCGCCACGCGCTGGGGGTGCAGCACAAGTTCGTGTTCGAACTGGGCTGGCGCGAGTACTTCCGTCACGTCTGGGCGAAGCGCGGCAGCGGCATCCTGCAGTCGCTTCACCCGGGACCGTTGCCCGACGAAGCCTACGCACGCGAACTGCCCGCCGACATCCGCCAGGCTTCGACGGGTGTAGCGGTGGTGGACCAGGCGGTGCGCACGCTCCATGCCACCGGCACGCTGCACAACCATGCCCGCATGTGGCTGGCCAGCTACGTGGTGCACATCCGCAAGGTGCACTGGCGCACCGGCGCCGACTGGCTCTACGGCCATCTGCTCGACGGCGACCTGGCCAGCAACCACCTCGGCTGGCAGTGGGTGGCCGGCACCGGCAGCCACAAGCCCTACCTCTTCAACGCCGACAACGTCGCGCGCTACGCACCTGCGGCCTGGCACAGCCCGGGCAGCGTGATCGACACCTCCTACGAAGCACTGGACCGGCTGGCGCGCAGCCCCGTGCCGGCGCTGCACACTGACGACGCGACCCGCAACGCCGCTACGGCCCTGCCCGAGCCTGCTCTCCACTTCACGCCACCTGACGACATGGGCCTGACCGCCCCCGATGCGGCGGACGTGGCCGGTCGCGAGGTGTGGCTGGTGCATCCGTGGAGCCTGGGCGAGCTGCCGTCGGATCTGCCGACCGACGCGGTGGTGATCGGTCTCTTCGTCGCCGACTTCCACCGCGCCTGGCCGTGGAGCGAGCAGCGCTGGCGCTTCGTCGGCCGACGCATGGCTGAGCTGGCGCCCATTCGCTGGTACGGCGACGCATCAGCCATCGGCAGCGCGCTGCGCAGCGCCGGTCGGGTGCGCGCCCTCGCCGAGCCGCATCTGGTGCCCTGGCTCGGCCACTGGGCCGACTGCCGGTTCACGCCCACGCTGTTCCCGCCGGTCGAGCGTCGCTGCGACTCTTTTTCGCAGTGGTGGTCGCGGGTGTCACGGAAAGCCGGCGCATGACCGGCGCACTCGTCTGGTTCAAGCGCGACCTGCGCCTGAGCGACCACGCACCACTGGCGGAAGCACAGCGCGTGGAAGCCGCGCTGGCACTGGTGATCATCGAACCGGACTGGCTGGGCAGCCCGGAATGCCACCCGCGCCATGTCGCCTACCTGCTGAAGTGCATCGCACCGCTGAGCGAGGCACTGGCAGCGCGCGGGCTGCCGCTGCTCGTGCGCGTGGGCGGCGCGGTAAAGGTGCTGACGCGGCTGCAGCGCGAGTTCGCTTTCACGCACCTGTTCAGCCATGAAGAAACCGGTCCCGGCTGGAGCTACGCGCGGGACAAGGCAGTGGCACGCTGGTGCCACGCCCACGGCGTGACATGGACCGAATGGCCGCAGACCGGCGTGGTGCGCCGCCTGAAGGACCGCAACGGCTGGGCCGACCGCTGGCAGCAGCGCATGGACGCGCCGCCCGTGCCGCTTCCGTCGGGCTTCCGGGCGGCATCGGGATTCGCGCTCGCACAACCCTTGCCCACCTTGCGCGATCTGGGCATCGATGGACCGCATCCCGTGCTGCCGGCAGCCGGCGAAACTGCCGCGCGGTCCACGCTGGCCGGCTTTCTTGACGGGCGTGCGCTGGGCTACCGGCAACACCTGTCGAGCCCGCTCACCGCCGGGACGGGCTGCAGCCGGCTGTCGGAACATCTGGCTTTCGGCACCGTTTCGCTGCGCAGCGTGCATCAGGCCACCGAGCGCGCCATCCGCAGCACCGCCAGCCGCGAACTCGCCTACGGCCTGCGCGGCTTTGCCGGGCGGCTGCGTTGGCACTGCCACTTCATGCAGAAACTGGAAGATGAACCGGCGATCGAGTGGCGCAACTTCGCGCGCTCGGCCGACGGGCTGCGGCCCGGTGACGGCATCGAACTGCAGGCCATCGATCGCGAACGCCTGCAGGCCTGGAGTGAGGGCCGCACTGGCTTTCCGATGGTGGACGCCTGCATGCGCCAGCTGCGTGCCACCGGCTGGCTGAACTTCCGCATGCGGGCCATGCTGGTCAGCTTCGCCGCTTACCACCTGTGGCTGCACTGGCGCGAGCCTGGCCTGTTCCTCGCACGGCAGTTCCTGGACTTCGAACCCGGCATCCACTGGAGCCAGATGCAGATGCAGTCGGGCACCACCGGCATCAATACGCTGCGCATCTACTCGCCGGCGAAGCAGGCGCACGACCATGACCCGTACGGCCTGTACATACGGCAATGGGTGCCGGAAATCGGCACCGCAGCCTACCCCCCGCCCATCGTGGACGAGCGCGGCGCATTAACCGCCGCCAGGCAACGACTCCACGCACTGCGCCGGACAACCCAGGCGCACGAGGAAGCCGGTGCAATCCAGCACAAGCACGGTTCGCGCAAGAGCGGCCTGCCGCAGTCCGGCAAACGGACCCGGCGCGGCCGCGCCGGGAACGACCGGCAGGGCGAGCTGTTCTGACCACGCCCAGGGCACGGCACCGACTATTCGGACACCTTCACGGATAGCACCACGCCCCCCGCCGGATACCAAGGCCTCAGTACGACCGCACGCCCCTGTCCCGATACCCCCGGGTCATCATCACGCGCAGTCGTTCAGGAAAAACCGGGGCCGGCACGTCGGGGCGATGCGGGATCACTCCCACTCGATTGTCGCCGGTGGCTTGCCGGAGATGTCGTACACCACCCGGTTGATGCCGCGAACCTCGTTGATGATGCGGTTGCTCGCGCGGCCCAGCAGGCTGTGCGGCAATTCAGCCCAATGGGCGGTCATGAAGTCCTGGGTCTGTACCGCTCGCAGTGCGACCACCCATTCATAGGTGCGGCCGTCGCCCATCACGCCGACCGACTTGACCGGCAGGAAGACCGCGAAGGCCTGGCTGGTGAGGTCGTACCAGCTCTTGCCGCTGGCCGGGTCGATGGTGTTGCGCAGTTCTTCGATGAAGATGGCGTCGGCGCGCCGCAGCAGGTCGGCGTACTCGCGGTGGATCTCGCCGAGTATGCGCACGCCCAGGCCCGGGCCGGGGAATGGATGGCGATACACCATCTCGCGCGGCAGGCCGAGCGCGACGCCCAGTTCGCGCACTTCGTCCTTGAACAGTTCGCGCAGCGGTTCGAGCAGTTTCAGCCCCAGCGTCGCCGGCAGTCCGCCGACGTTGTGGTGCGACTTGATCACCGTGGCCTTCTTGCTCTTCGCGCCGCCCGACTCGATCACGTCAGGGTAGATCGTGCCCTGAGCGAGGAAGGTGGCACCCTTGTGACCGGCGTCGCCCGCCTTGAGCTTCGCCGCTTCGGCCTTGAACACCTCGACGAATTCGCGGCCGATGATCTTGCGCTTGGCTTCCGGATCGGACACGCCTTTCAGATGGCCCATGAACTGGTCGGTGGCATCGACATGCACCACCTTCGCGTGCAGGCGGCCGGCGAACATGTCCATCACCATCTGCCCTTCGTTCAGCCGCAGCAGGCCGTGATCGACGAACACGCAGGTCAGCTGGTCGCCTATCGCGCGGTGGATCAGCGCGGCGGCGACCGACGAATCGACGCCCCCCGACAGTCCGAGGATGACTTCCTCATCACCGACCTGCTCGCGGATGCGCGCCACGGCTTCGGCAATGTAGTCGCCCATGATCCAGTCGGCCGCACAGCCGCAGACGTCGATCACGAAGCGGCGCAGGATGTCCGCACCACGCGCGGTGTGCGTGACTTCGGGATGGAACTGCACGCCGTAGAAGCGGCGCGCCTCATCGGCCATGCCGGCGATCGGGCAGCTGTCGGTCGATGCCATCACCTTGAAGCCGGCCGGCAGTCCGGTCACCTTGTCGCCGTGGCTCATCCACACCTTCAGGATGCCGTGTCCCTGCTCGGTGCGGAAATCCTCGATGCCGTCGAGCAGCTTCGTATGGCCGCGCGCGCGCACCTCGGCGTAGCCGAATTCGCGCACCGCGCCTGCTTCGACCTTGCCGCCCAGCTGTTGCGCCATGGTCTGCATGCCGTAGCAGATGCCCAGCACCGGAACACCGAGCTCGAACACCGCCTGCGGCGCGCGGTCGGTTTCTTCCTCGTAGGCCGACATGTGGCTGCCGGACAGGATGACGCCCTGTGCGCCGAAACCGCGGACGAATTCGTCACTGACGTCGGCCGGATGGATTTCGCAATAGACATGCGCCTCGCGCACGCGGCGGGCGATGAGCTGGGTGACCTGGGAACCGAAATCGAGGATCAGTATCTTGTTGTGCATTTCAGATCGGATGCAAGACTCAAGAGACAAGCTTCAAGAAAAAACATCGGCGGGCCGAGTGACCCGCCGATGGACTGGGATCAGGTCGCTGCAAGACGTCCTGCATCTTTCATCTTGCAGCTTGAATCTCAATCAACGTGGTAGTTCGGTGCTTCCTTGGTGATCTGCACGTCGTGCACATGCGACTCGCGGATGCCGGCCGAGGTGATCTCGACGAACTGCGCCTTGGTGCGCATCTCGTCCACCGTCGAGCAGCCGCAGTAGCCCATCGACGCACGCAGTCCACCCATCAGCTGGGTGATCACATTGACCACCGGCCCCTTGTAGGGCACGCGGCCTTCGACACCTTCCGGCACCAGCTTGTCGGCATTGGAGGCCGGATCCTGGAAGTAGCGGTCGGCCGCGCCCTGCTGCATCGCGCCGAGCGAACCCATGCCACGGTAGGACTTGTAGGAACGGCCCTGGAACAGTTCGATTTCGCCCGGCGCCTCTTCGGTGCCGGCCAGCAGGCCACCCAGCATCACCGCGTTGGCACCGGCGGCGACAGCCTTTGCGATGTCACCGGAGAAGCGGATGCCACCGTCGGCAATCATTGGCACATCGGTCGAAGCCAGTGCGGTCGCGACATTGTCGATCGCCGTGATCTGCGGCACGCCGACACCGGCGACGATGCGCGTGGTGCAGATGGAACCGGGGCCGATGCCGACCTTGACGCCATCGGCACCCGCATCGACCAGCGCGCGCGCGGCATCCGCCGTCGCGATGTTGCCGCCGATCACGTCTACATGCGGGAAGGCACGCTTGACCCAGCGCACGCGATCAAGCACGCCCTGCGAGTGACCGTGCGCGGTATCGACGACGATGATGTCGACACCGGCTTCGGCCAGCGCTTCCGCACGCTCTTCGGTGCCTTCGCCTACGCCGATCGCGGCGCCGATGCGCAGGCGGCCGTGCGCATCCTTGGCAGCCAGCGGATGTTCGGTCGACTTGAGCATGTCCTTGACCGTGATCAGGCCGCGCAGCGTGTCGTTTTCACCGAGGACGAGCACGCGCTCAAGACGGTTGCGGTGCATCAGCGCGCGGGCCTCGTCGAGCGAACCGCCCTCACGCACGAACACCAGGCGTTCGCGCGGCGTCATGATGCGCGCCACCGGCTGGTCGAGATTGGTTTCAAAACGCAGGTCGCGATTGGTCACGATACCGACGACACGCTCGCCATCGAGTACCGGGAATCCGGAAATCCGGTGGCTGCGCGTCAGGCCGAGCAGTTCGCGGACGGTCATCTGGGGCGAGATGGTGATCGGATCCTTCAGCACGCCGGCCTCGAACCGCTTCACCTTGGACACTTCACCGGCCTGTGCCTTGGCGGTCATGTTCTTGTGGATGATGCCCAGCCCGCCCTCCTGCGCCAGCGCGATCGCCAGGCGCGCCTCGCTGACGGTGTCCATGGCAGCGGACAGCAGGGGAAGATTGACTCGGATGTTGCGGGAGATTCGGGTACTGAGACTGACATCGCGCGGCAGGACGTTCGAATGTGCCGGAACAAGGAGCACATCGTCGAAGGTCAGCGCCTTCTGGATAACACGCATGACTACTTTCCCATCTTGCAAAAACGTATTATACGCCGGTCGGCTCGCCCGGCCGCTGCAGGCAGCGCCTGTCGTCGCAGCCGGCGCCATAACGAGCAGGAGCTTCTGACGTGTTGCATCGATCCGCCGCTTTAGTACTCGCCTTTCTGCCGCTGATGGCGGTGGCACAGGTCTATCAGTACCGCGATGCGCAGGGCCGCATGGTGTTCTCGGACACGCCGCCACCGGGCGTCAACGCGACGAGGAAGGACGTGAATGTCGCGCCACCGGCCGGCGACACGTCGAAAACGCTGCAGGACAAGGTGCAGGATTTCCAGAAGCGGCGCGACGAAGCCGCCGACAGGGAAGCGAAGGCGGCAAAGGACAAGGCGGAAAAGGAGAAAGCCGCGGAAAACTGCAGCAAGGCCCGCAACAAGCTCGCCGCACTGCAGTCGGGTCAGCGCATCGTGCGCTACAACGCCCAGGGCGAACGTGAATTTCTGGATGACGCCACGCGCGAGGCTGAAATCACCCAGGCGCAGCAATCAGTGTCCGAATGGTGCAAATGACGGCCGGGCTTTCCTGCCCCTTGCTCGCTCATAGAGCCGGTTCGGCATCGCCGCCCCCTTTTTTCAGCACCTTGCCCTCGGCAGCGCGCTGTCTGCGCACCTCTTTCGGGTCAGCGATCAACGTACGGTAGATTTCAACCCGGTCGCGGTCGCGCAGTATCTGGTCTGCCTTGACCAGCTTGGCGAATACGCCGAGTTTGTTGCGCGCCAGATCGATCTCGGGATGTTTCTGAAGCAGCCCCGACGATTCCACCGCCTGCTGGGCACTGGCGCCTTCAGGCAGTTCGATGGTGACGATGTCCTGTCGGTCCGGCAGCGCGTAGGCAACCTGTACGTGAATCTTTCCAGTCATTTCGCACTTCCCGGCATGCCGTAGGCACGGTCAGCCTGCTTCACGAACGCATCGACGAAGGTATTCGCGATATGGCTGAACACGGGCCCGACGACTTTCTCGATCAGACGATTCGAAAATTCGTAACGCAGATTGAATTCAATCTTGCATGCGCCTTCACCCAGCGGCGTGAAGGCCCAGGTTCCATCGAGCGCATTGAAAGGCCCTTCGAGCAGATGGATGGTCATGCTGCGTGGAAAGACCTTGGTGTTGGCAGTCGAAAAATGCGCCTTGACCCCGTGGTAATTGATGTCGAGGCGCGCCCGTGTCAGTTCATCCGTGCGCTCGATGAGCTGCGTGCCTCCGCACCAGGGCAGGAAGTCGGGGTAATGCTCGACCGCATCGACCAGGCGGAACATTTGTTCGGCGCTGCGCTCGATGAGCACGGTTTTTCGGACTTCAGCCATGTCATCAAAAGGTAAAATCGCAATTCTAGCCGTGTGGCACGACTGCACGCAGCCTTCTCACCACACGAATTCCTCCGGTACCGGTTATCCGACATGAGCATCGCCGAAAACAAGAAAGCATTCCACGACTACTTCATCGAGGAGCGCTTCGAAGCGGGACTGGTGCTCGAAGGCTGGGAGGTCAAGGCGATCCGGGCTGGACGCACCCAGCTCAAGGAAGCTTATGTGGTGCTCAAGGGTGAGGAGGTATTCGTCATCGGCATGCATGTATCGCCCCTGCTGTCGGCGTCTACCCACATTCACCCGGATGCGACGCGCAGCCGAAAACTGCTGCTGCGCGCCGACGAAATCCGCAAGCTGATCGGACTGGTCGAACGCGCGGGCTACACGCTGGTACCGCTGAACCTGCACTTCACGCGCGGCCGCATCAAGCTGGAAATCGGTCTGGCCAAGGGCAAGAAACAGTACGACAAGCGCGAAACCGAGAAGGAACGCGACTGGGAGCGTGAAAAGGCCAGGCTGATGCGGAACCGGGTCTGATGCCGGACAGTCGGCACTCCGCGGACGATCCGGTGTTCATTGCAGCCTCTCCCGCCTGACGGCAAGCATCGTCAGGCGGGTGCCGCTTCCGTGCCTATCCTATCGGCAACGAAACCGGTCCGCTCGATATGTCCGGCCAGTGCGGCGTCCATGGTTGCCGCATGGTTGTCGAACCACAGCGGCAGCTCGCGCAACAGCGTGAGAACGATGCCGTCATCGCCAGCGGCAATCAGGCGACGTACCTCCTTCAGCACATCGAGCACACGTTCGTGTTCACCGCGGTGGCAATACAGCGGCGGAAAATCCGACTTGTCCATCCACACGTCCTCCTGCCAGAAATGCGCGACGGTGTGATCGAGCAAGGCATCGAATCGCTCAAGCGCTTCTTCCGGCGGACACTGATCGAGGCGATTCAGCAGGTCGATGAATTCCCTGTGGGTATCGTCCATAGTGACGACCCCGAGTTCGTACTCAGGCTTCCACTGCACTTCGGACATGTCCGGACTCCATGAAGCGTTAAAAAGCCGAACTGTGCATGCACTCGTTCGGGCGCACCTTGATTCAGATTAGGATGTTCGCGCATCAGTGACGGAACAGCATCCGGTTCAGGCTCCCGCCGTAGTCGTCGGTGCGTCCTATCGATGCTAGAGTCCGCAGCACTTGAACAGCAGAGTCTGACATGAGCCGAGAAGCCGTCGCCCACATAGGCTTGGGCAGCAATCTGGCCAACCCCGAAGCGCAGGTGCTTGCCGCTTTCGACGAAATCGCCGCCACACCCGGCATCCATCTCGAACGGCGATCATCGCTCTACCGGACTGCACCGGTCGGATATGACAACCAGCCCGATTTCATCAATGCAGTGGCCCGCGTGCGCACAACCCTTGCGCCACAAGCACTGCTTGATGAACTGCTGGCCATAGAACGCACGCACGGCCGCGTGCGCGAATTCCTGAACGCTCCACGCACGCTGGATCTCGACGTGTTGCTGTATGACGAACAGTGCGTTCAGACCGGGACCTTGAACATTCCCCATCCTCGCGCGCACCTTCGCGCTTTCGTCCTGCTGCCGCTGCTCGAAGTTTCGCCTGACGTCGTCATTCCAAGCGTGGGCGCAGCCAGTTCATGGCTAGCGCACTGTCAGGATCAACCGATTTCGCGCATCGCGGATGCAACGACGGTACGACTGGCCGTCGGCAGCGTGGTGCCGCCTTTCAGAACCCCTGCCTGAAGATACGCTGAGCCCAGATCAGCGCGGACAGCGTCTTGGCGTCGGTGAGTTCGCCGTTCCAGACTGCCGACATAGCAGCCTCGAGCGACAGCGTCGTCAGCTCGAGAAATTCGCCTTCATCGAGGTGTGCTCCGACCTGGCGCAAGCCACGGGCGAGAAAGATTTCGATGTGTTCGTCGGAATAGCCGATGCAGGGGTGCATCGTGCCCAGATGCGTCCATTCGTCGGCCTCATGACCGGTTTCCTCGCGCAGTTCGCGCACCGCGGTTTCAGCCGGTGATTCGCCGGCGTCGATCTTGCCAGCGGGAAACTCGATAAAGGTACGGGCAGGACCGTAGCGGTACTGGCGTTCAAACAACATCTGTCCGTCCGCCTGAATCGCGATGATGACGACCGCCCCGGGATGCCGGACATATTCGCGTACGCCTGACGTGCCGTCAGGCAGCCGTACCTGATCCTGATATACCTTGAGCAGGACGCCGTCGTAGACCTGCTTGCTGTCCAGCGTGACCTCGGCGAGCGGATCGCTCATGCGGCCTGCCGCCGACTTACTTCAGCGTCTGGCCCAGTGCCGTCGCGCAGAGCGACAGCAACGGCTGCGGCACAAGACCGAGCAGCGCAATCGCCAGTGCATTGACCGTAAGCAGCGTTCGCATCTCACCAGAGGCAACGATGGGCGACTCATCCTGCGGTGCATCGAAGTACATCAACTTGACGACGCGCAGATAGAAGAAGGCACCGACCAGCGACATCATTACCGCGAACACGGCCGTATAGAGGTAACCGGCTGCGACGACTGCCTGCAGCACCGCCAGCTTGGCGAAGAAGCCGATGAAGAAGGGAATGCCGGCCATCGAGAACATGACCATCATCAATATCGCGGCAAACCATGGGCTGCGCTTGTTCAGACCCTTGAGATCATCGAGGTTTTCAGCCTCGACACCGGCCCGCGACAGCAGAAGGAGGATGCCGAAGGCCGCTGCGCTCATCAGCACATAGGCAATCGTGTAGAACATCGCGCTGCCGAAGGCATAGGACAGATGAATGTCGCCGGACGCACGCAGTTCGATCACGCCACTGACCAGCCCCAGAAGCATGAAGCCCATGTGGGAGATCGTCGAGTAGGCGAGCATCCGTTTCATGTTGGTCTGCGCGATCGCAACGATGTTGCCGAGCGCAATCGACAGCACGGCGAGCAACATCAGCATCTGCTGCCATTCACCAGCCAGAGCGGGCAGTCCATCGACGAGCAGGCGGATCGCCATCGCGAAGCCGGCGAGCTTGGGCGCCGAACCGATCAGCAGCGTGATGGCGGTCGGCGCGCCGTGATAGACGTCCGGAATCCACATGTGGAACGGCACCGCGCCGATCTTGAACGCCAGACCAGCCACCAGGAACACCAGACCGAAGCGCAGCACAGCCATATTGGTCGTCGGATCGGACAGCTTGCGCGCGATCGCGGAAATTTCGAGCGTCCCGGTTGCGCCGTAGATCATCGACATGCCATAGAGCAGCAGACCGGACGCCAGCGCACCGAGCACGAAATACTTCATCGCCGCTTCGGTCGAGCGCGCGGATTCGCGGTCCAGCGCGACCAGTGCGTAGATCGCCAGCGACAGCAGTTCGAGTCCGAGGTACAGCGTCAGGAAATGATTGGAAGAGATCATGACCTGCATGCCCAGCGTCGCGAACAGCACGAGCAGGTAATACTCGCCGCGCTCCAGACCACGTGCCATCAGATAGTCTCGACTGTAGATGACCACCGAGAACACGGTCAGGTACAGACAGCACTTCAACACGTCAGACAGACGGTCATCAACGAACATGCCGCTGAAGGTAAGCGTAGTGCCGACGTTCGCGGTGCCCGCCTGGATGGCGAACGCGCCGGCAAGCGTGCACAACGTGAGCACATACGGCAGCCAGTCCTGGCTTTTGGACTTGTAGAGGTCGGCGAGCAGAACTACGCAGGCCATCACCAGCACGAAGATTTCGGCCGATGCGGGGAAGAAGTCGGGCAAAGGAAAGTTCATTCTGTATGTCCGTCAGAGCTTGCCAACGGCAACCTGTTGCAACAAGTGGTTCACTGTCGCGTGCATGATTTCGGTCACCGGTTGCGGCCAGATGCCCATGGCCAGGGTACAGGCGGCGAGCACGCCAAGGATCAGCATTTCGCGGGCATTGATGTCATGGAGTTCGGCCACGTGACTGTTGGCGATGTCGCCAAACACGACACGCTTGTACATCCAGAGCGTGTAAGCCGCGCCCAGAACCAAAGTCGTCGCAGCGGCGAAACCGGTCCAGAAATTGAACTGGATGGCGCCGAGGGACACCATGAATTCACCAACGAATCCCGACGTCGCAGGCAGACCGGCATTTGCCATCGCAAACAGCAGGAACAGAGCTGCGAATTTCGGCATCGTATTGACCACACCACCGTAATCACCGATGTTCCGGGTATGCATGCGGTCATACAGCACCCCGATGCACAGGAACATGGCAGCGGATACGAAGCCGTGCGAAATCATCTGGACCAGCGCACCTTCGACACCCAGCGGGTTGAAGATGAAGAAGCCCAGGGTGACGAAACCCATGTGCGAGATCGACGAGTAGGCAACCAGCTTCTTCATGTCGGTCTGTGCCAGCGCCACCAGGCCGATATAGACCACGGCAATGAGAGACAGTCCGATGACCACCGGCGCGAAATGGGTCGCCGCATCCGGCACGATGGGAAGCGAGAACCGCAGGAAACCGTAGGCACCCAGCTTCAGGCCAATCGCTGCCAATACCGCGGAACCGCCGGTTGGCGCCTCGACGTGCGCGTCAGGCAACCAGGTATGCACCGGCCACATCGGCACCTTGACCGCAAAGCTGGCAAAGAAGGCCCAGAAGATCAGCGATTGAGCACCCATCGCCAGCGGTTCGCGATGCCAGTCGAGGATGGCAAAGCTGCCGCTCTTGTGGAACAGGTACAGCAGCGCGACCAGCATCAGCAGCGAGCCGAGCAGCGTGTAGAGGAAGAATTTCAGCGCCGCGTAGACACGGTTCTTGCCACCCCAGATGCCGATGACCAGATACAGCGGAATCAGCGAGGCTTCGAAGAACACATAAAACAGGATGCCGTCGAGCGACGAGAAGATGCCGTTGAGCAGACCCGACATGATCAGGAAGGCGGCGTTGTACTGCGACACCTTGTATTCGATCACCTGCCAACCCGCCATCACGACCAGCAAGGTGATGAAGCTGTTCAGGATGACGAAGGGCATCGAAATGCCGTCGATGCCGAGGTGGTAATTGATGTTGTAGTCGCGCACCCAGGGCATGTGCTCGACGAACTGCATCGACGCGCTCGTCGAATCGAAACCGCTGTATAGCGGAAGCGTGACCAGGAACGCGAAGGCGGCCGTAACCAGCGCAATCAGCTTCGAGAACGCTGCATTGCGCCCGTCGCCACTGGCGAGCACGAGCAGACCACCGGCGATCGGCAACCAGATGGCAAGACTGAGAAGGGGAATATCGGTCATTTCTTTATTTGTTCGGCCCGCTCAACGGCCAGACTGGCCCGTCATGCACAAGCGCTCCCTCGGATCACACGCAGCGGACGGCATCATCTCCGCCCGCACCACATCACTTGAAGCCCAACCTCCACAGCAGCAGGAGGCACACGCCAATCACCATCGCAAACGCATAACGGTAGATATATCCGGTCTGGATCTCGCGAGCGAGACGCGCAAACGCACCCACAGCCGACGCTGATCCATTTACCAGTACTCCGTCGATGATTGTCCGGTCACCCGCAGCCCACAGGCTCCTGCCGAGCATCCTCGCGCCGCCGGCGAAAACGATTTCGTTGAAGCGGTCAAAGAAGTACTTGTTTTCAAGAATGCACGTGATCGGGCGGAACAGCGGTGCGATGCGGCCCGGCAACGAAGGCACGGCGATGTACATCACCCACGCCAGTACGACACCGCCCAGCGCAAGCCAGAACGGCAGCGCGGTCACACCGTGCATCGCCATGGCACTTGCCGTAGTGAAGTGATGGCCGATCTCTTCCAGTGTGTCGTGTTGCGGCAGTACTTCCACGACCCCGGAGAACCAGTCGCCGAACAGCATGGGCTGTATCGTGTAGTAACCGATGCCGACCGACGGAATAGCCAGCAGGACCAGCGGCAGCCATACCACCCACGGTGACTCGTGCGGTTTCTGGCCCGGCGCAAGGCCGTGATGTTCATGAGCGTGATCGTCGTCATGCGCGCCGGCATGCGCATCGTCGTGGCCGTCAGCATCACCGTGCGCGTCATGGTGATCATCGTGTGCGTGACCGAATCGCTCCTTGCCGTGGAACACCAGGAAGTACATGCGGAAGGAATAGAAGGCCGTCACGAACACGCCGACCACGACGCAGAAGTATGCGTAGCTTGCGCCCGCAATGTGCGCGTCATGCACGGCCTCGATGATCGAATCCTTCGAGTAGAAACCAGACAGGAAAGGCACGCCGATCAGCGCTGCGGAACCGAGCAGCGACGTGAACCACGTGATCGGCATGTACTTCCAGAGTCCACCCATGTTCCGGATGTCCTGATCGTGATGCATGCCCATGATGACCGAACCGGCACCGAGGAACAGCAGTGCCTTGAAGAACGCATGCGTCATCAGGTGAAACACCGCCGCCGAATAGGCCGACACACCAAGTGCCACGGTCATGTAGCCGAGTTGCGACAGCGTCGAATAAGCAACGACGCGCTTGATGTCGTTCTGGATGATGCCGAGAAAACCCATGAACAGCGCGGTCGTGGCACCGACCACCAGCACGAAGGACAGCGCTGTTTCCGACAGTTCGAACAGCGGGGACATGCGGGTCACCATGAATATGCCTGCAGTCACCATGGTTGCCGCATGGATCAGAGCCGAAATGGGCGTCGGGCCTTCCATCGAGTCCGGCAGCCAGACGTGGAGAGGAACCTGCGCAGATTTGCCCATCGCGCCGATGAACAGGCAGATGCAGGCAGCCGTCAGCAGCGGCCAGCCAGTACCGGCAACCACCATGGCGGCGAGTTCTTCGCGCTTGGCAAACACTTCCGAGTAATTCAGCGTACCAGCGTAGGCAGCGATCAGGCCGATGCCGAGCAGGAAGCCGAAGTCACCGACCCGATTGACCAGAAAGGCCTTCAGGTTCGCGTAGATGGCTGTCGGACGCGTGTACCAGAAGCCGATCAGGAGATAGGACACCAGACCCACCGCTTCCCAGCCGAAGAACAGTTGCACGAAGTTGTTGCTCATGACGAGCATCAGCATCGAGAACGTGAACAGCGAGATGTAAGAGAAGAAACGGTTGTAACCGGGGTCTTCCGCCATGTAGCCGACGGTGTACAGATGCACCATCAGCGACACGAAGGTCACGACCAGCATCATCATCACGGTGAGCTTGTCGATTTGGAAGCCGATTTCCATCTTCAGACTGCCGCTCGCCGCCCAGGTGTAGAGCGCACCGTTGAACGAATTGCCTGCCTGAACGTCCTGAAACACGACGAAAGACGCCGCAAGCGCGACCGCCACGCCGAGGATGGTCACCGAGTGCGCAACCCAGCGGGGAATAACCCGGCAGAACAGACCGGCGATGATTGCACCCATCAGGGGTGCAAGCGGGATCAGCAGATAGAGCTTTTGCATCGAGGTCATGTCGCTCAACCTTTCAGGCTGTCGAGATCATCGACGTGGATGGTGTTCAGGTTGCGGAACAGCACCACGAGGATGGCCAGCCCGATCGCGGATTCCGCGGCGGCTACGGTGAGGATGAAGAAAACGAAGATCTGGCCGGACGGATCGCCAAGATAATGCGAGAAAGCCACGAAATTCATGTTCACCGCCAGCAGCATCAATTCGATGGCCATCAGCAGAACAATGAGATTCTTCCGGTTCAGGAATATGCCGACGACGCTGATCGCGAAGAGCAGCGCGCCAAGCACGAGAAAATGTGAAAGTGACAGTGTGGGCATGACGGGCGGTCTTCTCGCTTCTCAGTCTTTTTCGGCCTGCATGGACACAAGGCGCACGCGGTCCTCGCGGCGCGTCGCAATCTGTTTCGCAGGCTCCTGGAACTTGGTGTCCTTGCGCTTGCGCATGGTCAGGGCAATGGCAGCAATGATGGCCACCAGCAGAATGACCGATGCCAGTTCGAACGGATAAACGTACTCGGTATAGACCAGGCGGCCAAGTTCCTTGGTGTTGCTGTAGCCCATGCCGGGCGCTTCGGGGGCTGGAGACCCTGTTGCAGAAAAGTAGCGAGCCCCCAGCACCGCTACCATCTCCGACAACATCAGGCCGGCCACGATCAGACCCGGTACAAGATTGGCCCAGAATCCCTCGCGCAACCGTTCGATGTTGATATCCAGCATCATCACGACGAACAAGAACAGCACCATCACTGCGCCGACATAGACAAGCACCAGTGCGATGGCGAGAAATTCAGCGCGCAACAGCATCCAGACGCCACCCGCCGTGAAGAAGGCAAGCACCAGATACAGCGCCGCATGCACCGGATTGCGCGCCGTGATGACGCGCAGCGACGCGAGCACCAGTATGGTGGAGAGGAAATAGAAAACTGCGGTCTGGAAGTCCATCATCGATTCGTGTAGCTCTTGTCCGTTCCCTTGCGTCTCCCGGCAGCACCCTCGCCGCCGGGCGTTCGACTAGCGGTATTTCGAATCCGCTTCCCTGTCCTTGGCAATCTGACCTTCGTAACGCTCACCCACGGCAAGCAGCATCTGCTTGGTGTAGTAGAGATCGCCACGCTTTTCACCGTGATATTCGAGCACACGGGTTTCAACGATGGCATCTACCGGGCAGGCTTCCTCGCAAAAACCGCAGAAGATGCACTTCGTCAGATCGATGTCGTAACGGGTGGTGCGGCGACTGCCGTCATCGCGCGCGTCCGATTCGATCGTGATCGCCATGGCCGGGCACACCGCTTCGCACAGCTTGCACGCGATGCAGCGTTCCTCGCCGTTCGGATAACGGCGCAGCGCGTGCAGTCCGCGGAAGCGCGGCGACTGCGGCGTCTTTTCTTCCGGGAACTGGATGGTGATCTTGCGCGCGAACAGGTGACGGCCGGTCAAAGCCATGCCCTTCACCAGTTCGGTCAGCATCAGACCGCCAAACAAATCTCTCATCGAGCCCATAACTCGTCCCTTACTTCCAGATCGACAGCGGCGTCATCATCCAGCCGCCGATGAACACGAGCCACACGATGGTGACGGGAATGAATACCTTCCAGCCCAGACGCATGATCTGGTCGTAGCGATAGCGCGGGAACGTCGCACGCAGCCACAGGAAGAAGAACAGGCAGAAAGCGGTCTTCGCGCCCAGCCAGAGGAAGCTGTCGGGCAGGAAACTGACCGGCGACAGCCAGCCACCGAGGAACATGATCGACGTCAGCGTCGCAATCAGGATCATGTTCGCGTATTCGGCGAGGAAGAACAGCGCGAACGCCATGCCCGAGTATTCGATCATGTGACCGGCGACGATTTCCGATTCGCCTTCCACCACGTCGAATGGCGAACGGTTGGTTTCCGCCACGCCGGAGATGAAATAGACAATGAACATCGGAAACAGCGGCAGCCAGTTCCACGACAGGAAACCCACGCCATGGGAGGCGAACATGCCCTGCCCCTGCCCGCGAACGATGTCGGACAGGTTGAGGCTCTGCGACACCATCAGCACGGTCACCAGCGCAAAACCCATCGCGATTTCGTAGGCGACGATCTGTGCGGCCGACCGCAGGCTGCCGAGGAACGCGTACTTCGAGTTCGACGCCCAGCCGGCGATTATGACGCCGTACACGCCCATCGACGTGATGGCCATGATGTAGAGCAGACCGGCGTTGATGTCCGCCAGCACCAGACCGTCGTTGAACGGGATGACTGCCCAAGCGGCCAGCGACGGCGCCAGCGCCAGCACCGGAGCCAACACGAACAGCGTCTTGCTCGACGCCGACGGCAGCACGATTTCCTTGAACAGAAGCTTCAGGCCGTCGGCGATCGGCTGCGCCAGACCGCCAAGCGCCTTGATGCCGAAGAAGGTGACGCGGTTCGGGCCGTTACGGACCTGCATCCAGCCGATGATCTTGCGCTCGGCCAGCGTCAGGTAGGCGACACAACCCATCAGCGGCAGGATGATCAGGAAGATCTTGACCACGGTCCACACCGGCAGCCAGGCGACGCCGAGCAGATCGCGCACGGGTTGCAGCAACGCATCCATTACACGGCCTCCACGGTGACGGTACCGTTCAGCGATCCGAGCTGAGCGGTTTCAGGCCAGCCCGCCGCAAGGCGGACACATCCGGCAGGAATGGCATCATCGAACACGAGGCCGAATTCGGACTTGCCAGCCGACCCGCCCACCCGGACACGTTGTGCAGCCGACAGACCGGCTTGAGCCGCAGTTGCCGGATTCACGCGAACAACCGGTGCCGCGGAATCGCGCGTCGCTGCAAGCGCCGGCGCACGCCTGACCATGGCGTCGTTGCGGTAGATCGGGTAATCGGCGATGCGCTGCAGACCGGCCGGCGCCGGAGTCTTGGCGAAACCGATGCCACTCGCAGCATTGCCGAGTTCATTCGCGGGCAGGCTGCCCGATGCGCCGGAGAGCGCGACATCGCGCACCGCTTCGGACGAATCGAAATCAAATCCGGCAATACCCAACATGCTGCCGAGCACGCGCAGTACTTTCCATGCCGGACGCGTCTCGCCTCGCGGACGAACAACAGCATGGAAGCTCTGGATACGCCCTTCTGCGCTGACGAAGGTACCTGACGTTTCGGTGAATGGCGCTATCGGCAGCAGACAGTCTGCGTAGTCCAGACCGGTCTTGAACGGTGACATGACGATGACGGTGTCGGCGGCGTTCAGCGCTTCGAGTGCCTTCGGCGGATTGGCAGAATCGAGTTCGGGTTCGGTGTGCAGCAGAACGAAGGCACGCAGACCCGATTGCAGCATGTCGCGCGCATTCAGACCTGCCTGCGCGCCGGCCTTACGTGCACCGACGCTGTTGGCCGCCTCGCCCAGATAGCCGAGCGTTGCACCGGTGATTTCAGCCAGTGCCTGCGCAAGCGCATGCAGACCGGCTGCGTCCGCGTGCTGCTCGACGACCGCACCCAGCAGGATGCCGCGCGAGCCTTCGTTGCACAGGCTCTGTGCAATGCGGCGCGATGCGTCCGACACGACGGTCTGTTCCAGGCCTGCCGGAACGGCAACGCCACGAATTTCCGCAGCCGCCTTGACCAGAGCGCCGAGTTCGGCCGCCAGTGCAGCCGGCGCAACCGTTACACGTTCGTGCAGGGACATCAGCCAGTCGCTGCCATCAACGCCAACCGCGCTCACCTGCGTGCCGCGACGGGCGGCCTGGCGCAGACGCTGGGCCATCAGTGGATGGTCCTTGCGCAGGAAACTGCCGACCACCAGCGCGGCGTCCAGCTTCGAGATGTCGGCGACCTTCATGCCCAACCAGGGGATGCCCGAAAGCTTGCCGTCGAGCGAGAAATCGGTTTGACGCAGACGGTAATCGACGTTGCCGCCGCCCAGGCCCTTCATGAGTCCTGCGGCGAGAAACAACTCTTCGGTCGTTGAATACGGCGCAGCCAGACAACCGATCCTGTTCGCACCGTGTTCGTCGGCGACGCGACGCAGGCTGTTGGCGGCATACTCGAGCGCCGTCTGCCAGTCCACTTCGTTCCACTTGCCGTCCTGCTTGATCATCGGCCGGGTCAGGCGCTGCTCGCCATTCAAGGCTTCATACGAAAAGCGGTCGCGGTCGGAAATCCAGCATTCGTTGACCTCTTCGTTTTCCAGCGGCAGCACACGCTTCACTTCGTCGTGCTTGACCTGAACCACGAGGTTGGTGCCAAGGCTGTCGTGCGGACTTACCGTCTTGCGACGGGACAGTTCCCAAGTGCGTGCCGAATAGCGGAACGGCTTGGACGTCAGCGCGCCAACCGGG
>DATCUL010000428.1:0-1635 GCA_036567405.1 Methyloversatilis sp.
AGCGCGAACAGGGCATCACGATCGACGTGGCCTACCGCTTCTTCTCGACCGACCGGCGCAAGTTCATCGTCGCCGACACGCCGGGGCACGAGCAGTACACGCGCAACATGGTCACCGGCGCCTCGACCGCCGATCTGGCCATCATCCTGGTCGATGCCCGCTACGGCGTGCAGACCCAGACCCGCCGCCACAGCTTCCTAGTGTCGCTGATCGGCATCAAGCGCGTGGTCGTCGCCATCAACAAGATGGACCTGGTCGGCTATTCCGAAGCGACCTTCCGCCGCATCGAGGACGACTACCGCGCCTTCGCCGCCCAGCTCGGCCTCGAAGACATCGTCACCATCCCGATGTCGGCGCTGCGCGGCGATAACATCACCGCGCCGAGCGAGGCCATGCCCTGGTATCACGGCCCGAACCTGATGGCCTACCTCGAAACCGTCGAGGTCGACCAGAAGCGCCGGCTCAAGAGCCCGTTCCGCCTGCCTGTGCAGTGGGTCAACCGCCCCAACCTCGATTTCCGCGGCTTCACCGGCACCATCGCCGGCGGCAGCATCTCGCCGGGCGCGGCCATCCGCGTGCAGCCGTCAGGCCGCACCAGCACGGTCAAGCGCATCGTCACCGCCGACGGCGACCTGCAGCGCGCCATCGCCGGCCAGGCGGTCACCCTGGTGCTCGATGACGAAGTCGACATTTCACGCGGCGACGTCATCTCGACCAAGGACGCCCCGGCCGAAGTGGCCGACCAGTTCGAAACCACCATCGTCTGGATGCAGGACGAACCGATGATGCCGGGCCGCGCCTACCTGATGAAGATCGGCGCACGCACCGTCACCGCGACCGTCAGCGAGATCAAGTACAAGATCAACGTCAACACGCTGGAACACCTCGCCGCCAAGCAGCTCGCGCTCAACGAGATCGCGGTGTGCACGCTCAGCATCGACCGCCCCATCGCCTTCGACCCCTACGAATCGGTGCGCGAAACCGGCGGCTTCATCCTGATCGACCGCATCAGCAACCACACCATCGGCGCCGGCATGCTGCGCTTCGCGCTGCGCCGCTCGCACAACATCCACATGCAGCACGTCGATGTCGACAAGGCCACGCGCGGCGCCATGAAGGGCCAGCGGCCGTGCGTGCTGTGGTTCACCGGGCTGTCGGGCGCCGGCAAATCGACGCTGGCCAACCAGATCGAAAAGCGCCTGAACGCCATGGGCCGCCACACCTATCTGCTCGACGGCGACAACGTGCGCCACGGCCTGAACAAGGACCTGGGCTTCACCGAAGCCGACCGCGTCGAGAACATCCGGCGTGTCGGCGAAGTCGCCAAGCTGATGGTCGACGCCGGCCTGATCGTGCTGACCGCCTTCATCTCGCCGTTCCGGTCCGAGCGGCGCATGGCGCGCGGTCTGCTCGAAGACGGCGAATTCATCGAAATCTTCATCGACACGCCGATCGCCGTCGCCGAAGAACGCGATCCGAAGGGCCTGTACAAGAAGGCACGCCGCGGCGAGATCAAGAACTTCACCGGCATCGACTCGCCGTACGAAGCCCCGGAGAACGCCGAAATCCGCGTCGACACCAGCGACCGCGACATCGACCAGACCGTGGACGAAATCATGGTCCGTCTGCGCGACC
>DATCUL010000429.1:0-2050 GCA_036567405.1 Methyloversatilis sp.
AGGTCGGCGACGGTCGATGCGCCTAACAGTTGCGCCGCGATGTCGAGCTGTCCGTCCAGCCCGTCGATCTCGGCCGCGGGCAGCAGACCGAGGTGGCGCTCCGGCAGCGCGATGCGTTCGTCGCGCGGCAGACCGCCGTACCACGCAATGCCGGCCGGCAGGCTGTCGCGCAGCATGTCGGCATGCCGTTCCGAGCCAACGCGGTTGGCGATCGCCGCCGTCAGGTCGACACCGTCGCGGTAGTGCTTCAGGCCGTATGCGACGGCGCCGAAAGTCTGCGCCATCGCCCGCGCATCGATCACCGCCAGTACCGGCAGCCCGAAACGGCGCGCGATGTCGGCGCTCGACGGCGCACCGTCATGCAGGCCCATCACCGATTCGACCAGCATCAGATCGGTATCGCCCGCCGCCGCGTACAGGCGCGCAGCGATGTCGGCTTCGCCGGTCATCCACAGGTCGACCGTATGCACCGGTCTGCCGCTGGCCAGTGCGTGGATCTGCGGATCGAGAAAGTCGGGACCGCACTTGAACACCGCGACGCGACGCCCGCGCGAGCGGTGCAGCCGCGCCAGCGCGGCCACCACCGTCGTCTTGCCCTGGCCCGACGCGGGGGCCGCCACCATCAGCGCCGGGCAGCGGCGCACCGCCCCGTTCACCACTCCAGTCCCGGCATGGCCGTCACGCCGGCCTTGAACGCGTGCTTGACCAGCGTCATGTCGGTCACCGTGTCGGCCGCCTCGATCAGCTCCGGCGGTGCGGCGCGGCCGGTCACGATGACGTGCTGCATAGCCGGCCGCGCGGCGATGTCGGCGAGCACCGTGTGCACATCGAGATAGCCGTACTTGAGCGCGATGTTCAGTTCGTCCAGCACCACCAGCCCGATCGCCGGATCGGACAACAGGGCACGCGCCTGCGCCCAGCCCGCCTCGGCGGTGGCGATGTCGCGCGCGCGGTCCTGCGTCTCCCAGGTGAAGCCTTCGCCCATGACATGCCACTGCACGTCGGGCTGACGGCGGAAGAAAGCCTCCTCGCCGGTGTCCAAGCGACCCTTGATGAACTGCACCACGCCGACCTTCATGCCGTGGCCAAGCGCGCGCGCGACCACGCCGAAGCCGGCGCTCGACTTGCCCTTGCCGTTGCCGGTGTTGACCACCAGCACGCCACGCTCCACCTGGGCCGCGGCAATGCCCTGGTCCACCACGTCCTTCTTGCGCTTCATGCGCGCCTCATGCCTCTGTTCGAGTTCGCTCACTGCGTCTCCATCGATGTTCGGTAGTCGGGATTACGGGTATGCCGTCAGGCACGCACCGCATCGCGAGCATGGCTCGCTCCTACAACAACAACCCGTGTCGGTAGCCGGTGATGCTGGTCCTGTAGGAGCGAGCCATGCGCGCGGAAAAACCCGTTGCGCCGGCGGCACGGGCGGATCAGGAACCGGCGCATGCTCATGCCGGCACAAAGTAGCGCCGCCCGCCGTCGCGCAGCTCACGCAGCGGGTGGCAGAACGCCTGCGACAGCACGTCGGTCTGCAGCACTTCATCGACCGGCCCGCAGCGCCACTGCCCGGCGCCGGTCAGCAGCAGTGCGCGGTCGCAGAAGCGCAGAACCTGATTGAGGTCGTGCAGCACCATGACGACGGCACGCCCCTCGGCGTGCGCCAGCTGCGCGAACAGTTCCAGCGTTTCGATCTGGTAGTCCAGATCGAGATGGGTAACCGGTTCGTCGAGCAGGCACAGCGCGGCGTCCTGTGCCAGCAGGGCGGCGATCGCCACACGCTGGCGCTCGCCGCCGGACAGCGTGCGCACCTCGCGCGCGCCGAAACCGCGCAGCGACACACGCGCCAGCGCATCGAACGCGATCCGGATGTCCTGTTCGCTCTCGTCGGCCCAGCGGCCGATGTGCGGATGGCGGCCGACCAGTACGGTGTCGAGCACGGTCGAGGCGAAGTGATCGTCATGCGCCTGTTGCAGCAGCGCGCGCCGGCGCGCCAGATCACGTGCCGGCCACCCGGCCAGCGCCCGGCCGTCGAGCTGCACGGAGCCTGCCAGCG
>DATCUL010000430.1:0-10014 GCA_036567405.1 Methyloversatilis sp.
TTGGATGTCGCCACGAAATGGCTGATCCGCTGCCGTTCGTCGCGGATCGGACTGATGGTCTTTTCTTCGAAATACAGCTCGCCGTTCTTGCGCCGGTTGGTGAACACGGCGCGGAAGACGTGACCGCCGTTGATCGTGTCCCACAATGCAGCGTAGAACTTCGCGCTGTGCCGGCCGGACTTGAGGATTCCCGGCGAACGCCCGAGCACCTCGTCCGCCCGGTAGCCGGTACCGCGCTCGAACGCGGGATTGACGTATTCGATCAGTCCGCCTGCGCACGTGATCATCACGGCATCGTCGGTCTGGTGCGCCGCCTGGGCCAGCATTTCCAGCTTGCGACTGCCGGCATCGGGCAGCGGATCGCTCAGCCGCAACATCCACTCCCCCGTTCCTCCCGGGCGGAGGCACCCGCATTCGACCAGCACCGGTCGGTCATGGCCCGCGCAGCAAAGACGCCAGACGTAATTGCGGGGCGCGGCCAGCGACTCCTCCATCGCACACGGCCACATGGTCATGCGTGGTCCGGACAGGGATTCGAATACCGAAGTGATGTGCAGACCGGACAGATCGGGCAGATCGTCCGACAACCGCATCTGACGCAATACGATGCCCGCCGGCGACACCAGCAGGACGCCGGACGTCGGGGCATTTTCGGAATGCGGGAACGCCGGGCCGCTCGTGGCGCGCGTGCGGCCATCACAACCATCGGGTGCGCACGCCTGCGCGCTGCAGGTAAATCCCGAAGCAATATCCATGAGCAACTCCCCCTATCACGGTCCATGCATCGGGTACATGCCGACGCTTGATGACTCTTGGTGACGGGCGGGATCAGGGCCCTGACAGTGCTGCGTGCTGCTGGGCGAAAGACGAACCAGACTTGTTACGGTGAATCGGCGCACAACTTTAGCGATATACGGCGGTAGAGTTCACCGGAACGCTGCCGCAGCGTTCACACCCGGAGCATCGGTGCCAGGCGGTCGATCTTTTCGCGTGCAAGATACTGAACAGGCAGCGCAATCAGCCCACGAACGGACGTCATGGCACCGGGACCCGGGCAAGAGGCCAGAATGGCGTCCGCAGGATGCGGCGCTTCACGGCACGACGCACTGCCCTATCCTCGGAAATGCGTGCAACATGCCGAGGGACGCAAACGAAACGACAACACCTGAACGATGCCGAATTCAAAACAGGATTCTTTCCGGCTCTCGATCTACCTCTGGCTCACGCTGACGGCATTCGTCGTGTTTGCCGGCATGTTTGCCGTCTACGTCCGTTCCGAAAAACAGATCGACGCGGCGAACGAACAACGCCAGCAATCGATCGAGCTGGGTCATGAACTGCGTCAGTCATCGGATGACCTGACGCGGATGGCGCGCACCTACGTCGTCACCGGCAATCCCGTCTACCGTCAGCATTACCGGGAAATACTCGACATACGCGACGGCCGCCGCCCGCGTCCGCCCGACTACGACAATGTCTACTGGGATCTCGTCCTGGCCGACGCCCCGCCGCCGATCGCGGCCGGGTCGGTGATTTCCTTGCCGGAGCGGATGCGGGCGCTCGGTTTCAGCAAGGCGGAATTCGACAAACTGACTGAAGCGAAAGCCAATTCGGATGCGCTCACGCGCACCGAATTGGCCGCAATGGCCCTGTTCGACCAGGCAACGGCGTCATCGCTCGAGACGCAGCGGGCGATCGCCATCGGCATGCTGCACGACGAGGCTTATCACCGTGCAAAAGCAGCCATCATGCGGCCGATCGCCGACTTCAAGCGGATGGCGGACGAACGCACGCTCAACGTGGTCCGCCAGACCGAGGCGCATGCGGAAAGGCTGCGCGTCGCATTCGTGTTTTTCGGGCTGTTGCTGGTCTTCCTCGTCTGGCTCATCCGGGGCAAGTTGCGAGCCATCCTGGGCGGCCCGGTCAACGACATCTACGATGGCATTTCACGTCTGGGCCGAGGCGACTTTCAGTCACCGGTCGTCGTACCCCGAGGCGCGGAAGACAGCGTTCTGGGCTGGCTGTCGGAAGCACAGAAGAAACTTTCCGGCATCGAATCGGCACGTCAGCAGGACCAGCAGCGCATGGAATGTCTGCTGACCGAACAGAGAACCATGCTCGAAAACGAGCTGGTCGGCATCCTGCGGCTGAAGAACCGCACGGTCACTTGGGCCAATCCGGCCATCGAGAAAATGCTCGGCTACGAGCCGGGCGAAATGCTGGGCATGCCGACGCGCCAGTATTACCCGAGCGAGGAGTCCTATCGGGAATTCGGCGCGGCCGCCTATTCGGCGATCCGCGATGACCACCTGTTCCGTGCGCAGACCACCTACCGGCGCAAGGACGGCGCCGACATCTGGGTAGACGTCAGTGGTGCGGCGATGGACAAGGACGGACAGGAATCCATCTGGTGCATCCTCGACATCTCCGACCTGCAACGATCGGCGCTCGAGAATCAGCGCATGGCCCGCGCCCTGCGCCTGCTGGGCGACTGCAATATGGCACTGGTCCGTGCCGGCGAAGAGCAGGCACTGCTGTCCGACATCTGCCGTCTGGTGGTCGAGACCGGCGGTTACGTGATGGCGTGGATCGCCTTTGCCGAACACGACGCTGGAAAATCCGTCCGGCCGGTCGCCAGTTATGGCCACGAAGCCGGCTATCTGGACAACATCCGGGTGTCCTGGGACGAAAACCAGGAAGTCGGCCGCGGACCGATAGGTACCGGCATTCGGACCGGCCTCACACAGGTCAACCAGGACTACCGCACCAATGCGGCCATGGCGCCATGGCGGGACGTGGCCATGAAGTGCGGCTACCAGTCGAGCATTGCCCTGGTGCTGACGTCCGAACAGCAGATCATAGGGTCGCTGAACATCTACGCCAGCGAACCGGATGCCTTCAATGCCAGCGAAGTCGGACTGCTCGAGGAACTGGCACGCAACCTTTCGTTCGGTATCCAGACCCTGCGCACGAGGGAACACCGGGCAGCGGCAGAAGCCGCCTCGACCGCGAAGAGTTCCTTCCTGGCGAACATGAGCCACGAAATCAGGACACCGATGAACGCCATCATCGGCATGGCGCACCTGATGCGCAGCAGCGACATGACGGCGCAGCAACGCGCGCAGCTCGACAAGATCGACGCGGCATCGGAACACCTGCTGAACATCATCAACGACATCCTCGACCTGTCCAAGATAGAAGCCGGCAAGCTGACGCTGGAAGAAGCGGACATCGCGATCGACAGCCTGCTGAACAACGTCGTCTCCATCCTGTCTTCCCGGGTCAGCGCCAAGGGCCTGACCCTGCGCACCGACACGGAAGGACTGCCACGCTACCTGCGCGGTGATCCGACCCGGCTGATGCAGGCGCTGCTGAACTACGCGAACAACGCGGTCAAATTCACCGAAAACGGCACGATCACGTTGCGCGGCCGCGTGATCGATGACACCGGGGAACGCGTCCAGCTGCGCTTCGAGGTCGAGGACACGGGCATCGGCATCGCTTACGAGGCGCAGGAGCGCATCTTCGACATCTTCGAGCAGGCGGACAGCTCGACCACGCGCGCCCACGGCGGCACCGGTCTCGGGCTGGCCATCACCCGGCGCCTGGCCCGGCTGATGGGCGGCGAAGCGGGCGTCATCAGCGCGCCGGGCCAGGGCAGCACGTTCTGGCTGACAGTCTGGCTGGGCAAGGGCAGCGGCATTTCCGCGGAAGCACCGAAGCCGGTTTCGACCGAAGCGCCGGAAGCCGTGCTGGCGCGCGATCATGCCGGCCGGCGTCTGCTGCTGGCCGAGGACGACATGATCAATCAGGAGGTTGCACTCGCCCTGCTGGAAGGCACCGGACTGGTCACCGACGTCGCCGGCGACGGTACGGAGGCGGTGGACATGGCCCGCACCGGCGGCTATGACCTGATCCTGATGGACATGCAGATGCCCAGAATGGACGGCATCGATGCGACCCGGCACATCCGCAACATCGACGGCTGCCGCAACACGCCCATCCTCGCGATGACCGCCAATGCCTTCGCCGAAGACCGCGCACGCTGCATCGGCGCCGGCATGAATGACTTCCTGTCCAAACCGGTGGAACCGGCAATCCTCTATGCCACGCTGCTCAAGTGGCTGGAGAAGACCCGCACCCGTTCGTAGCGCGCGTGGTTCGGCGCCCGGATGACAGGCGTCAGCGGCTAATATTGCGCTTTCGGTACCTTGCCGGCAGGGTTGGCCATGGCGCCGGGCGACCCGACCGGCCGTACGTGCGCCGGTCGAACGGATCAGCACCCTGGCAGGTCTGACCGATGCATCCGGCCAGCGCAGCAGCAGACCGGGCAGGACACCCACGGATATCGCCGACGCAGGGCCGGTTCAGCCCCTGCACGCACACACTCGTCAAGGAGCAGCATCATGACCCGAAAAGTCGCCTTCATCACCGGCGCCAACCGCGGCATCGGTCTGGAAACCGCGCGTGGCCTCGGCCGCCTCGGCATCGAGGTGGTACTCGGCGTGCGCAATGCCGAGCGCGCCGAAGAAGCCGTCGCCGCGCTGCGCGCCGAGGGCATCACCGCCAGCGCGATCGCGTTCGACGCAAAGAAGCCCAGCACCTATCACAACGCTTACGACCACATCGCCCATCACTACGGCCAGCTCGACATTCTGGTGAACAACGCCGGCATCTGTCTGGAAGACCTCTTCGTCGCCGACGCCAGCACTGTGTCGCCGGCCGTGCTGCGCGAAACCTTCGACGTCAATTTCTTCGCGGTAATCGAACTGACCCAGTTGCTGCTGCCGCTGATCCGTCTGGCGCCGGAAGGCCGCATCGTCAACCTGTCCAGCATCCTCGGCTCGCTGACGCTGCAGAGCGACCCGGCATCGCCGATCGCCGCCGCCAAGGCACTGGCCTACAACGCCTCCAAGACCGCGCTGAACGCCTTCACCGTACATCTGGCGGCCGAACTGGCCGACACGCCGATCAAGGTCAATTCGGCGCATCCGGGCTGGGTGAAGACGGCCATGGGCGGCGAACAGGCGCCGATGGAGGTTGCCGACGGCGGCATCACCAGCGTGCAGCTGGCCACGCTGCCGGCCGACGGCCCGAGCGGTGCCTACGTGCACCTGGGCGAAACGCTGCCCTGGTAACGACGGCGCATCCTGCGGGCGCTGCGATGTGCCGCGCCCACCCCGGCCAGCGGTGTCCGGCCCCGTCCGGACACGACAACCAACCCGCCGCACCCGACCAAGACAGGAGGCATCCGCCATGTCCATTTCGATGTACCAGGCTTCGATACCGGTGTTCGTCACCGTGCTGCACAACATGTCCGCCGTGCTGGAGAAGGCGGCCGCGCATGCCGCACTGAAGAAGATCGACGAATCGGTGTTCGTCGGCGCACGTCTGGCGCCCGACATGTTCCCGCTGTCGCGACAGGTGCAGATCGCCTCCGACATCGCCAAGGCCGGCGCCGCCCGTCTGGCCGGCGCCGAAGTGCCGCGCTGGGAGGATACCGAATCGACCTTCGCCGAGCTGCAGGCGCGCATCGCGAAGACCATCTCTTTCGTGCAGGGCTTCAGCGCCGCACAGATCGACGGCAGCGAGGAACGCGACCTCAGGTTCAGGCTGGCCGGCCGCGAATCGCATTTCAAGGGCCAGTCCTACCTGCTCGACTTCGTGCTGCCCAACCTGTTCTTCCACGCCACCACGACCTACGCCATCCTGCGCCACAACGGCCTGGAGATCGGCAAGGCTGATTTCCTCGGTGCCGCCGGCTACGGCCTGCCGACCTGACGGCATTCCGGCGCCGCCGTCGGCCGCCGGTTGAAAAGCGGCGGCACCAGCCCAAGCTGCGCAGGCACTGCGTTCCGAAAGCCCGACCGTGCCACTGCTGATCCTGCTGCTCCTGATACTGGCGCCGGCCGGCTGGCTGCTCACGCAGCCGCTGCGTACCGGCTGGCGGCGCAAGCAACTGCGCGCCCGGCCCTTTCCGCCGCAATGGCGCGAAACGCTGCGGCGGCGGGTGCCGCAGTTCCGCCTGCTGCCGGCCGACCTGCAACTGCAGCTGAAGCAGCACATGCAGGTGTTCCTCGCCGAAAAGACCTTCGTCGGCTGTGCCGGGCTGACGGTGACCGACGAAATGCGCGTCACCATCGCCGCCCAGGCCTGCCTGCTGCTGCTCAACCGGCACACCGGCTACTTCCCGGAAACCCGCGAAATCCTGGTCTATCCGGCCGCCTTCGCGGTCCGACGCACACGCACCGACGCCGCCGGCGTGGTGCATGACGGCCCGGCAGTGCATCTGGGCGAATCGTCGTCGCGCGGCCAGGTCGTGCTGTCCTGGCGGGACGCCGTGCATGGCGCGGCCATCACCGACGACGGCCACAATGTCGTGATCCACGAATTCGCCCACCAGCTCGATCAGGAAAACGGCGAAGCCAACGGCGCGCCGCCGATGTACGGCCGCGCCCGTATCGAACGCTGGTCCACCGTGATGACGGCAGCCTTCGCCCGGCTGCGCGAACAGCTCGGCCAGCCGGTCGAGCCCGCGCTCGATCCCTACGGCGCCACCAGTCCGGCCGAATTCTTCGCCGACGCGTCCGAAGCCTTCTTCGAGCGGCCGCAGCATCTGGCGGCCGGCTTTCCCGACGTGTTCGGCGAGCTGTGCGCCTACTACCGCGTCAACCCCCTGAGCTGGTAGCGCCTTCGGCGGCGCGCACCTCGATCAGGAATTCGATCACCCAGTCATTCACGCGCGGCACGCAGGCATCGAGCGACAAGCGCAGCGACGGCAGCGCGAAGTAGTCCGGCTCGTGCAGATAGGGCTGGCCCATCGCGCCGACATCGGCCGCGTCATGGCTCAGATCGACCGTACGGCCGTCGATGCGGTTGTACTGGTGCTGGTAGTGGCCGCGTATCGAACCGCCGAACACGCCGTGCATGAACAGCGAGCCGTACTTGCACGCACCCGACAGATCGGTGGGCGGCGCCAGCCCGCGCTCGGTCGCCAGATCGCACCACTTGCGGAACACAAAGGACTTGGCCAGCGCGAAGTACGCGCAGGAATAGTCGAGTTTCCCGGTCCCGCATGCATTCCAGTCCATCGGCGAAACCCGGGGGAGAGAGGAGTGGATCAGCCTAGCATGTGCGCCGGGCTGTGCTGCCTGAGCGGAATGTCGGGATCGGCCGGATTGCCGGATTACGGCCCCCGAACTACGGGCGGATTTCCGCCTCGACCAGCTTCACCAGCAAGGCCAGCGACTCCTGCCAGCCGAGATGGCAGGCCTCGGGTGGAATGACCCCGGGTATGCCCTCCTGCACCACGTTAAGTTCGGTGCCGCAGAACACCGGCCGCAGCATCACCGTGGTCTGCATCGTTCCCGGCAGATTGGGGTCATCGAACACCCCGGTGTAGCGAATCCGCTCATGCGGCACCAGTTCGAGATACTCGCCGCCGAACGAGTGGCCGTGGCCGGTCGTGAAGTTCGTGAACGACATGCGGTAGTGCCCACCTACCTGCGCATCCAGCTGATGCACCCGGCCTGTGAAGCCGTTCGGCGGCAGCCACTTCGCCATCGCATCGGCATCGAGGAAGGCGCGATAGACGCGCTCCGGAACAGCCCGGATCACGCGGTGGAGGCGGATGGTGTGGGTGGCCATGATGGATTCCTCGATTGAAGCGGGTGTTCAGGTTATCCAAAATCCTGAAGATCAGTCACGCGGCGCAACGCTCCCAGCCGGCATTCGACACGGACAGCCCGGAGGCGTCGGTCGTCCTGCTCACCCCGAGCCGAACGCTTCAGCCAGCACGGCTCTGCCTTTTCGCTCCGATCCGGTGGAAAGAGCGGCCAGGCCTTACTGCAGTTCCTGATAGTCCGGACCTGAGGGTGGAAAGGCCTCGATGGGGAAGGCCCTGCGGCTGGTCGGCTTGCGACTGGACTGCACGGGTTTGTCCTTGACGTAACGGGTCCACTCGCGCTGGCCAGCCAGAAAATTCTCGGAACTGCGCCAGTCCTGCTCGACGCCGTCGTCCGTGCACTTCAGCGACGTGCGATCCAGGCCGACGGTCACCCACTGACCGCTGCGGAAGGCGAATCGGTGGGTCGACGATCCCCGGGCGCAGCCTTGCCTGAAACTGAATTCGACCGCGAACCGATCGGTTGCCGTCGAGTGGATTGCTTCCATGCTTGCACCATAGTTCGCCTGGGCACTGTAAGGAAAGCGCCGGGAACGCGCGGCCGGACGATAGGCTCCGGTGTCGTCCCTGTCCAGGACCACCAGCTGCGCCGTCGCCTCGGTAGGGAATACGACCGCAAAGACCCGTGTCGGACGTGCAGCGTCTTCGGTACGGCTGGTCGCAACAGCAGGCTCGGTCCCCGCAGGGGAAAGCGCCCGCAGAGCAGCCTGCGCGGCCTGAGGCAAGGCCTGCGCAAGCAACGGAGCGGAGAACAGCAGCGAGACGACGACGAGGATGAGGCGCACGGGTGAGGTCTGACGTCTGAATTCAACAGCCTTGCGTGGCTGCATGCGCAAGGCCCGGTGGAATGATGGATCGGGCGTCACTTTTCCGCCTGCCGCGTATGGCTTTCGACGTACTGGCGAAGCACGCCATCCATGCGCGACTGCCACCCCTCGCCCGTAGCCTTGAAGTACGCCACCACCTCCGGGCTGTACCTCACGGACACCAGCAACTTCCTGTTCTCCGACTTCGGCCGCCCGCGCAGGGCAGGCATGGGAACCATGGACTCGAGTTGCTTCGCCGTCAGCGGCTGCGCATCGGGATCGCTCCTGGCCGCGGCCGTGATGGCCTTGTCTTCCGCAACCGTGGGCATGACGACGGCAGGACGCTCAGGGGCTTTCGACATAGCGCTTCACCTCTCGACGATTGGCGCGGCGCAGACTGATGATCCTTCGCGCTTCGCCTCGATCTACAAACGCCACGCAGTACAGAATGCCAGCGTTCGGAGCAAGCGCAATCATCCGCGTCTCACCGTACTCGAACCGCTCATCGACCCACACCAGCGCGGCTTCCCAATCGAGCTCGGACGCCAGGACCAGGGAGACACCGTGCTTCGACAGATTGCTTGTGTCCTTGTCCGGATCGAACTCGATTTGCACAATTAATGTAGCTACATTAAATAGACGGGTCAAGCTTGGTGAAGATATTTTCTGTTCCGGTGAAGCCCGACGTTGAAGGTCAGGCGCTAGTTGGAAGCGGGCGAAGCCCACTGCAAGCAAATCGAATGCGGCTAGACCGCAGTATTTGGCTTCAGCACGACAGCGTAGCGAGAATTTGCGGCACGTACGGACAGAGGGCGGTTAGACCCTGCACAAGCGCTACTGCGTCGGCGCCAGCCGACAACCATTGGAAAAGGCCAGTTGATTTGGCCTTTTCCATGATTTCAGGCTCTGTGCGTTGGCCAGCACCGATGAAGGAAAAAACTTCTTTTAGTACTTCCAGTGGTGTGTCTGGGCGCAACCCCAGTGCGTCAAGAAGGCTTTCAGGCGCTCGAAGATCAATGGCTTTTCCACAGGCGACAAAGCGGTTAGCCCCGATATCCACGCTCGCGTCGGATGGCGCACTAATACCGGTTCCACAATTCTCAAAGTGGTTGTCATAAATTTTGATGGTCATGAACGTCTCCAATGAAGCGGGTCGTAGACCACAGCCGTGATGTGTATTTCGACCGACTGCGGCATAGTCCAAAAACCCATCACCTGCCGACCCCGTGAAATCACGCATTTCCCCTTGCTGGCTGTCTATCAGCAGCATTTGCATGGCGCAATACACCACAGGTTCATCCGGGCTCGGCGGGAACTGGCGCATATGCCTTCCGGCTGCGGACTTTATCCGTTTTGCGTGAATCAGGATATCCGTAATGAATAACGGGAAACGGAGGATGAGGTCAGTTCAGGACAAGTCGGCCGTCGTGCAGTGCGCTGGCCACCAGTACGGCCGGCACGCCGGCGGTGTCGAGTGCGGCGAGGTCGGCGGTGTCGCGCACGCCGCCGGCGGCGATGACGGCG
>DATCUL010000431.1:0-1922 GCA_036567405.1 Methyloversatilis sp.
CAACCGTCTTCATGCTGATGCCCAGATCGATCGCGATCGAACTGTTCTGGCGCCCCGCCACGACCCGGTCCAGCACCTCCCGCTCGCGCGGCGTCAGGCCTGACAGCGCTTCACCCAGCATCTGCAGCCGTGATCGCCGCTGCTGATGGGTACGATGCACCGCGAGCGCTTCGACCACACGCTCGCGCAAAAGGACCGGATCGATCGGCCGGATCATGAAATCGATGGCGCCCGCGCGCATCGCGCGAACCGCCAGCGCGACATCGCACGGTCCGGCAACGAACAGCATCGAAGCCCGGTTGCCAACGGAATGCAGGATGTACTGCAGATCGAGACCGCTGCCCGAAACGGCATTCGTCACCACGCAACCAGCGTTGAGCATCGCATCCCGGCTCTGCAGAAAGGCATCGGCACCGGCGAACGCATCGACTTCGACCTGAAGCGGCGCCAGCGCAAGGCACAGCATGCGGCGCACGGCATCGTCGTCCTCGACCACACAGACCAGATCACGTGGCATCGGACTCTCCCGCGAAGACCCCGGTCAGCGCATGCCCGGCAGCATGCCCTTCATGCTGCGCATCATCTTCTGCATGCCACCACGCGAGAACTGCTTCATCATCTTCTGCGTCTGCTCG
This sequence comes from Methyloversatilis sp., assembly GCA_036567405.1. GTDB lineage: Bacteria > Pseudomonadota > Gammaproteobacteria > Burkholderiales > Rhodocyclaceae > Methyloversatilis. The sequence goes on from DATCUL010000431.1 coordinate 636, forward strand.
AACTGGTTGAGCAGACGGTTGACCTCCTGCACGCTGGTGCCGGAGCCGGCCGCGATGCGGCGCTTGCGGTTTGCCTTGATCAGTTCCGGCTTGCTGCGTTCGGTCGGCGTCATCGAATTGATGATGCCCTCGATGCGGCGGATGGCCTTGTCGTCCTGGCCGCCCTGCAGTTGCTGCGCCGCGCCTGCGAACTGGGCCGGCAGCTTGTCCATCAGCGCCGACAGCCCGCCCATCTTGCGCATCTGCGCGATCTGCAGCTTGAAATCGTTGAGATCGAAGCCCTTGCCGCTTTTGAGCTTCTGCGCCAGATCCTTGGCCTGATCCTCATCGACCTGGCGACGCGCTTCCTCGACCAGTCCGAGGATGTCGCCCATGCCCAGAATGCGCGAAGCCATGCGCTGCGGGTGGAACTCCTCCAGTCCGCTGAGCTTTTCGCCGACACCGGCAAACTTCAGCGGCGCCCCCGTGACGTGGCGCACCGACAGCGCCGCACCGCCGCGCGCATCGCCGTCGAGCTTGGTCAGCACGACGCCGGTCAGCGGCAGCGCGTCCTTGAACGCCTTGGCAGTATTGACCGCGTCCTGACCGAGCATCGCATCGACCACGAACAGCGTCTCGATCGGCTTGATCGCCTCGTGCAGCGCACGGATCTCGTCCATCATCGGCTGATCGATGGCCAGCCGGCCTGCCGTATCGACCAGCAGCACGTCGAAATAGCGCGTCTTCGCGAACTCGACCGCCGCCCGCGCGATATCCACCGGTTTCTGTTCCGGCGTGGACGGGAAGAATTCGGCGCCGGCCTGACCGCTGACGGTACGCAACTGCTCGATGGCGGCCGGACGGTAGACGTCGCAGGACACCGTCAACACCTTCTTCTTCTGCGTCTCCTTCAGCCACTTGGCCAGCTTGCCGACTGTCGTCGTCTTGCCGGCGCCCTGCAGACCGGCCATCAGCACGATGGCCGGCGGCTGGGTCGCGAAATTCAGGCTGGCCGAGGCGCCGCCCATCAGCGCGGCCAGTTCGTCGTGCACCACGCCCACCAGTGCCTGGCCCGGCGTCAGCGATCCGACGACCTCCTGCCCGACCGCCTTTTCGCGGATGCGGGCGACCAGTTCCTTGACCACCGGCAGCGCGACGTCGGCCTCAAGCAGCGCCATGCGCACTTCGCGCAGCATGTCGGCGATGTTGTCTTCGGTCAGCCGCGCTTGTCCGCGCAGGGTTTTGACGACCTTGGCCAGCCGTTGGGTGAGGTTGTCTAGCATGTCAGAGCAGCGTGCGCCTTGGGTT
>DATCUL010000432.1:0-3323 GCA_036567405.1 Methyloversatilis sp.
CACGGTCGCCCCTTCGTCGAGCAGCGCAACCGCGGCATTGATCTGTTGCGGGCGGGCGCCGAGTTCGGTGGCGAGGCGGTGTTCGATCGGTGGCAGCATGTGCGGCAGGCAGGAACGGCAGAGAAGGCGCGGACCATACCCAAGCCGGGCGGGTGCCGCAAGGCCGGTAGAATGCGGCTTGTCCTTTCCAGGGCGCCGACGTTCGCGCGGCGCCGCGATCCGCATGCTGTCCGACATGAACGCGCCGCAGCGCGAGGCGGTGAAATATCTCGATGGGCCGCTGCTGGTGCTGGCCGGCGCCGGCTCGGGCAAGACGCGCGTGATCACGCGCAAGATCGCCTGGCTGGTGCAGCAGTGCGGCATCGATCCGCGCCACATCGCGGCCATCACCTTCACCAACAAGGCGGCGAAGGAAATGCAGGAGCGCGCCTCGCACCTGCTCGACGGGCGCGCCGGCAGGCAGCTCAACATTTCGACCTTCCATGCGCTGGGCGCCAAGCTGCTGCGCATGGAAGCGAAGGCGGCCGGTCTGAAGCCGGCGTTTTCGATACTCGATGCGTCGGACGCGCTGTCCATCGTGCAGGACATTTCGAAGGAAGCCGAGAAGGCGCGGCTGCGCGCGCTGGTGTCGCGCATTTCCGGCTGGAAGAACGCGATGCTGCCGCCATCCGCTGCGGCCTCGCATGCCGCCGACGAGATGGAAGCGGTCGCTGCCCGCGTCTATGAGGAATACGAACGCACGCTGCGCGCCTATCAGGCGGTCGATTTCGACGACCTCATCGGCCTGCCGGCGCGCCTGCTCGCCAGCGACGAAGACCTTCTCGAACGCTGGCAGCGCCGGCTGCGCTATCTGCTGATCGACGAATACCAGGACACGAACAGCTGTCAGTACCAGATCGTCAAGCTGCTCGCCGGCCAGCGCGGCGCCTTCACCGCGGTCGGCGATGACGATCAGGCGATCTATGCCTGGCGCGGCGCCGACGTCGAGAACCTGCGCAACCTGCAGACCGATTATCCGAAGCTGAAGGTGATCAAGCTCGAGCAGAACTACCGCTCGATGCAGCGCATCCTGTCGGCGGCCAATACGCTGATTTCACGCAACGAAAAACTGTTCGACAAGAAACTGTGGTCGGACATGGGGCGCGGCGATCCGATCACGCTGATGGTGGCGCGCGACGCCGAGCACGAGGCCGAGTGCGTGGCCATGCGCATCGCATCGCACAAGTTCGAGCATCGCGGCCATTTCGGCGACTACGCGGTGCTGTATCGCGGCAACCATCAGGCACGTGTCATCGAGACTGCGTTGCGAGAACAGAAGATTCCGTACATCGTCAGCGGTGGCCAGTCCTTCTTCGACCGCGCCGAAATCAAGGACGTGATGGCCTATCTGCGGCTGGTCGCCAACAGCGACGACGATCCGGCCTTCATCCGCGCGGTGACGACACCGAAGCGCGGCATCGGCGGCGCCAGCCTGGAGGCGCTCGGTCGTTACGCAGGCGAACGTCACGCCAGCCTGTTCACGGCGATGTTCGAAGCTGGCGCCGAACCGGCGCTGCCGGCGCGCGCGCTCGGTCCGCTGCGCGAATTCGGCGAATTCATCAACCGCATCGAATGGCGCGCGCGCACCGAAGCGCCGCGCCTGCTGCTGGAAGACCTGCTGCGCGGCATCGGCTACGAGACCTGGCTGTTCGAGCAGTTCGAACCGAAGGAAGCGGAAACGCGCTGGAACAATGTGCGCGACTTCGTCGACTGGATGGGACGCAAGGGCGAGGAGGACGGCAAGAGCCTGCTCGAACTGACCCAGACCGTCGCGCTGATCACCATGCTGGACAAGCGTGACGACGACGAGGCACGCGATGCGGTGCAGTTGTCCACGCTGCACGCTTCGAAAGGCCTGGAGTACAAGCACGTGTTCCTGATCGGGCTCGAGGAAGGCATCCTGCCGCACCGGGAGTCGCTGGACGGCGGCAGGATCGAGGAGGAGCGCCGGCTGATGTATGTCGGCATCACGCGGGCGCAGCGCACGCTGACGCTGAGCTATTGCGAGCGGCGCCGCAGCGGCCGCGAGTCGCGCGACTGCGAACCGTCGCGTTTCATCACCGAAATGGGCGAGGAGGTGCGGCGCCCGAATGCCGACGGTGCGCCGAAGGCCGAACAGCGCGCCGCCAATGTGGCGCGGCTCGAGGCTATGAAGGCGATGCTGGCCGGCAAGGGTTGACGAAAAAAACCCGCCGGTCAGGCGGGTTTTTTTGCAAAGCTGCGCCTTACTTCTTTTCTTCGGCCGGCGCTGTTTCCGCTGCCTTCGGCTCGGCGAACTTCGCACCACCCTGGTTGGCCAGATAGACCACGGTGCGCGTGATCTCCTCTTCCGTCAGCGCGGCATTGCCACCCTTCGGCGGCATGGCGTTCTTGCCGCCCACGGCCGACTTCACCAGTGCTTCAAGGCCGGTCGCGATGCGGGGTGCCCAGGCGGTCTGGTCACCCTTCTTCGGCGCGCCGGCAGCACCGGTGTCGTGGCAGGCAGCGCAGCCGGCGGTGTAGATCTGCTCGCCGGTCTTCGGGCCCTTGCTCTCGGCTTCGCCCAGCTCGACGCGCGCCACGGGCTGGATGGCCTTGGCGGTCGCTTCGGCCGAGCCGTTCTGGGCGCCCTTGATGCCGGAAGATACGAACTGCGCGACCAGCATGGCCAGTCCGACAAACACTACGAAAGACAGTACAACCACCGCAATCAGTTGTTGCGGCGTCTTGATCAGAGACTCATGCTCATCGTGCGCGTCCGACATGTTGTGCGTTCCTTTTGATGACCGTGAAGACGGGTGAAAAACAAAACGCGCCATTATAGCGATACATGGCGGCTTGAACTGCATGAAAGAGGCGCATCATGGACGCGCCGCCACAAAGCGGCTATCCTTCGCGCCGCCCCGGCGGATTGTCGGCCCGGGCGCCGGGCTCCCCGTCCGGCAGGCAACACCCAAGCGCCCGTAGCTCAGCTGGATAGAGTACTGCCCTCCGAAGGCAGGGGTCGTGCGTTCGAATCGCGCCGGGCGCGCCATGGATTCAAAGACTTAGGCCACCTTCGAGGTGGCCTTTTTCTTTCGTACGGAATTTGTACGGAAATTGGTTCGCTAATTTGGGGATCTGTCGGTATGGTCTTGATCAACTATAAAACCAGTGGAAGAGAGGCTCCTACCGGGAGGTGACCAAGGGCTGACAGCAACAGGTGATGTGCTTCGATTTAGCTGCGTATCTTGCGTACCCTCATCCCGTCTGCATTCTTTCAAGTTGTCCGTGTCGGTGGTGCCTTACATCCTCTCAACTTCCAT
>DATCUL010000433.1:0-12716 GCA_036567405.1 Methyloversatilis sp.
CCCCCCGCCGCAAACGCAGACCCCGGTGACGCCATCGTCGGCCCGACTGCAGCTCGATGATGATGCACACGCGCAGGAAGCGGCCATCTACGCGCTGTCGCTGATCGGCAACCACTACCGCTTCGGCGGCCGCAATCCGGACAGCGGGGTGGACTGCAGCGGCATGGTGAGCTGGATCTACGAACAGGTGGCCGGCCTGCAGTTGCCGCACAATGCCGAGCAGATCGCCAGCCAGAGTCGTCCGGTGGCACGCGAATCGCTGCAGCCGGGCGACCTCGTGTTTTTCAACACCAGCGGCAAGCCGTACTCGCACATGGGCATCTACGCCGGCGATGGCCGTTTCGTCCACGCACCCAGCTCGCGCGGAAAGTATGTGCGCACCGACACGCTGGACAGCGGCTGGTTCGCGCAGCGCGTCAGCGGCCTGCGCACACTGCGCCGACCGGGCTGAAACAGGGGATTATCGGCACGACAGGGGAAGAAAGGCGCCAGTGATTTTGGCGCTTGGGGCTTGCCCTCAGGGCTTGCCGTGGGGCACCTGCACGAACACCTCACCCGGCTTGACCAGACCGAGTTCTATGCGGGCACGCTCCTCGACCGCATCAAAGCCGGTCTGGAGATCCTTCACGTCGGCCTCGAGCGCGACATTGCGTGCCTCGAGCCGGGCGTTGAGCGCGCGCTGCTGTTCCAGCGCGCGTTCCGCTTCCCACGCCTGCAGCCATCCGCCCTTGCCCAGCCAGAGCGGATACTGCAGCGCGGCAATCAGCGCCACCAGCAACAGTGCAGGCCAATGACGCTTCATGCAGCCTACTTGCGCAGGTTGTAGAAGGCCGATGCGCCGGGATACCAGGCGGTATCGCCGAGATCTTCCTCGATGCGCAGCAGCTGGTTGTACTTGGCGATGCGGTCGGAACGGCTCAGCGAACCGGTCTTGATCTGCATCGCGTTCAGACCGACGGCGATGTCCGCAATCGTGCTGTCCTCGGTTTCGCCGGAACGGTGCGAGATCACTGCCGTGTAGCTCGCGCGCTTGGCCATCTCGACCGCGGCGAAGGTTTCGGTCAGCGTGCCGATCTGGTTGATCTTGATCAGGATGGAATTCGCGATGCCACGCGAAATGCCTTCCTTCAGGATCTTGGTGTTGGTGACGAACAGGTCGTCACCGACGATCTGCACGCGGCTGCCAAGACGTTCGGTCAGCAGCTTCCAGCCGTCCCAGTCGTTTTCCGCCATGCCGTCCTCGATACTGACGATCGGGTACTTGTCGGCCAGCGTTGCCAGGTAATCGACCAGCTGGGCCGATTCCATCGTCAGGCCGGCACCTTCGAGGTGGTACTTGCCATTCTTGTAGAACTCGGACGCCGCGCAGTCGAGCGCCAGCACGATGTCGGTGCCCGGCTCGTAGCCAGCCGCGCTCACCGCGTCGAGAATCATGTTCAACGCTTCTTCGGCACTGCCGACGTTGGGCGCGAAACCGCCCTCGTCACCGACCGTGGTCGGGAAGCCCTTCTTGTCGGTGAGCTTCTTCAGCGCATGGAAGATTTCCGCGCCGGCACGCAGCGCCTCGCGGAAGCTCGATGCGCCGACCGGCATGATCATGCATTCCTGGAAATCCAGGCTGTTGTTGGCGTGCGCGCCACCGTTGATGACGTTCATCATCGGCACCGGCATGGCCATGCCGCCGGAACCGCCGAAGTAGCGGTACAGCGGCAGGCCGGCTTCCTCGGCCGCAGCCTTCGCGACCGCCATCGACACTGCCAGCATGGCGTTGGCGCCGAGGCGCGACTTGTTTTCGGTGCCGTCGAGTTCGATCAGCGTGCGGTCGATGAAGGCCTGTTCCTCGGCGTCGAGACCGATGATGGCTTCGGAAATTTCGGTATTGACGTTCTCGACCGCGGCCAGCACACCCTTGCCCAGATAGCGGTCCTTGTCTCCGTCACGCAACTCGATGGCTTCGCGCGAACCGGTGGACGCGCCGGAAGGCACCGCGGCTCGGCCCATGATGCCCGATTCGAGCAGCACATCCGCTTCAACGGTGGGATTGCCGCGCGAATCGAGAATTTCGCGGGCAACGACATCGACAATTGCACTCATGGTCGCTAGGGTCCTAAAAGAAATGACAAATTATGAATAATCGAAGCGCACTCACGCCAGTGCGGATTCGAGAAACCCGTGGCGTTTCGTGACGGCGTCGAGGTCACGAAGCTGGGTCAGCAGGGCCTCCATCCTCGGCAGCGGCCAGGCGTTCGGGCCGTCCGACATCGCCTTCGCCGGATCCGGATGGGTTTCCATGAAAAGGCCGGCGATGCCGACGGCAACCGCCGCCCGCGCAAGCACCGGCACGAACTCGCGCTGTCCGCCCGACGACGCGCCCTGCCCGCCCGGCAGTTGCACCGAATGCGTCGCATCGAACACGACCGGACAGGCCGTTTCGCGCATGATGGCCAGTGAACGCATGTCGGACACCAGGTTGTTGTAGCCGAAGGACACGCCGCGTTCGCACACCATGATGGTGTCCGCACCGCCGTTGGCTTCCTTCGCCTTGGCCACGACATGCTTCATGTCGCCCGGTGCGAGGAACTGGCCCTTCTTGATGTTGACCGGCTTGCCAGTCGCCGCACAGGCGTGGATGAAGTCCGTCTGGCGGCACAGGAAGGCCGGCGTCTGCAGCACATCGACGTACTGCGCGACGATCGGTGCCTCTTCCGCGGTATGCACGTCGGTCAGCACCGGCACGCCCAGTTCGCGTTTCACGTCGGCCAGTATTTCCAGGCCGCGCTCCATGCCCGGGCCGCGGAAGCTGGTACCCGAACTGCGGTTGGCCTTGTCGAAGGACGACTTGTAGATGAACGGAACACCGAGACGGGCCGTGATTTCCTTCAGCTTGCCTGCCGTGTCGAACGCCATATCGCGCGACTCGATGACGCAGGGGCCGGCGATCAGGAAGAACGGCCGGTCCAGCCCGGCCTCGAAACCACACAACTTCATGCCGACTTCCTCCAGGATCCGCGAATTGGCGAGCGACTCGACATGCAACTCACGACACGACCTTGTGCGACGAGCGCTTCACCATGCCGCGCGCGTCCTGGCGCGCCAGCGCCGCCCGGGCGAAGGCCGAGAACAGCGGATGTCCGGCGCGCGGCGTCGACGTGAATTCGGGGTGGAACTGGCAGGCGACGAACCACGGATGGTCCGGCAGTTCGATCATTTCGCACAGCGGATCGACCGCATCGAGCGAACGACCCGACACCCTCAGGCCGACCTTCTCTAGCTGCGCCAGATACTGGTTGTTGACCTCGTAACGGTGGCGATGACGCTCGACGATCTGCGCCGCGCCGTAGATTTCACGTGCCAGGCTGTCTTCGCCGAGCTGGCAGGTCTGGCCGCCCAGACGCATCGTGCCGCCAATGTCCGACGACTCGTCACGCCGCTCAAGCTTGCCTTCCGCGCTCATCCACTCGGTGATCAGTCCGATCACCGGATGCGGCGTATCGCGCTCGAATTCGGTGCTGTGCGCGCCGGCAAGCCCCGCGACGTTGCGCGCGTACTCGACCACCGCCAGCTGCATGCCCAGACAGATGCCCAGATAGGGAACGCCGTTCTCGCGCGCAAAGCGGATCGCGGCAATCTTGCCCTCGACGCCGCGCCGGCCGAAACCGCCGGGCACCAGGATGGCATCCATTGGATCGAGCAGCGCACGGCCGCCATCGGTGGCGCGTTCGATCGCTTCCGAGTCGATGTAGTGAATGTTGATGCGCGAGCGGGTCTGGATGCCGGCGTGGATCAGCGCCTCGGACAGCGACTTGTAGGACTCGGTCAGGTCGACATACTTGCCGACGAAGGCGATGTCGATGTCGCGCTCCGGGTGTTCCAGCGCGTCGATGATGCGCTTCCACGCGCCGAGATCGGCGGCACGCGCCAGGATGTTCAGCTTGTGGCAGACGATTTCGTCCAGCATCTGCTCGTGCAGCATGCCCGGTATCTTGTAGATGCTGTCGGCGTCAATGACCGAAATGACCGCTTCCGGCTGCACATTCGTGAACAGCGCGATCTTGCGGCGCTCGTCATCCGGCACCACACGGTCGGAACGGCACAGCAGCACGTCGGGCTGAATGCCGATCTCGCGCAGTTCCTTCACCGAATGCTGGGTCGGCTTGGTCTTCAGTTCGCCGGCGGTCGCGATGTAGGGCACCAGTGTCAGATGGATGAAGCAGGTGTTGCCGCGGCCCTCTTCGATGCCCATCTGGCGGATCGCCTCGAGGAAGGGCAGCGATTCGATGTCGCCCACCGTGCCGCCGACCTCGACGATGGCCACGTCGGCGCCTTCGGCACCGCGCTTCACGTACAGCTTGATCTCGTCGGTGATGTGCGGGATGACCTGTACCGTCTTGCCCAGGTATTCACCGCGGCGTTCCTTCTTGATCACCGCCTCGTAGATCTGGCCGGTCGTGAAGTTGTTGCGCTTGCCCATGCGGGCCGAGGTGAAGCGCTCGTAGTGCCCCAGATCGAGGTCGGTTTCGGCACCGTCTTCGGTGACGAACACCTCGCCGTGCTGAAACGGGCTCATGGTGCCCGGATCGACGTTGATGTAGGGGTCGAGCTTGAGATGGGTGACGCGGATCGAACGGGATTCGAGAATCGCGCCCAGTGATGCGGCTGCAATGCCCTTGCCTAGCGAGGACACCACGCCGCCGGTTACGAACACATACTTGGTCATGCTGAGTGCGGGTGCAGGAAACCCGTATTCTAGCCGAAACCGGCCATCGACCGGGACGCTCCCGCCAAATTGGCGGGTCGGTCAGACACAGTTCAGTCCGCTTCGTCGATCCACGCCAGTTGTATGGCTTCGAGGATTTTCTCGCCACAGTGCTTCGGATCGTCGTCGAATCCGGGCAGCGCCAGCACCCACTGCATCAGGTCGGTGAAACGCACCGTGCGCGGATCGGCATCCGGGCGCGCCTCGGTCAGCGCAATCGCGATATCGCGCGAATCGGTCCATTTCATGCCATTCACCTCTTGCCTTCGCTGACCATGTTGATGGTGTATTTCGGAATTTCCACGACCAGGGGTTCGGCGGCCACTTCCGCCTGACAGGACAGCCGCGAGTTCGGCTCCAGACCCCAGGCCTTGTCCAGCAGATCCTCTTCCAGATCCTCGGCCGGCGCCAGACTGCGGAAGCCTTCGCGAACGATGACATGGCAGGTGGTGCAGGCACAGGATTTCTCGCAGGCGTGCTCGATCTCGATGCCATTCTCGAGCAGCGCATCGCAGATCGAGGTACCCGGTTCGGCTTCGATCACGGCGCCATCCGGACACAGTTCGACATGCGGCAATACGACGATCTGGGTCATTCTAGTCTCACAGGGATTCGATGCTGCGGCCCGACAGCGCACGCTGGATGCTGCGGTTCATGCGGCGCGCCGCGAAATCGTCGGTGATGCGGCCCAGCGCATCGATCGCGCTGCGGATGCCGCCCACGCTGTCGCCATCGGCCGCTGCCGCCAGCGCGGCCAGCGCCTGTTCGACCGTCGCGCGCTCGCTGCCATCGAGCAGGTCGCCATCGGCCGCCAGCGCGCTGTGCGTGGCTTCGATCAGGCGCAGTGCCTCGACCCTCTGTTCGGCCAGCGCCCGCGCGGCCATGTCTTCCTGCGCATGCTCGAAGCCGTCGCGCAGCATGCTGGCGACTTCGTCGTCGCCCAGGCCGTAGCTCGGCTTGACCTCGATGCGCGCTTCGACGCCGGTACCGACTTCGCGCGCCGACACGCTGAGCAGACCGTCCGCATCCACCTGGAAGCTGACGCGGATGCGTGCGGCGCCGGCCACCATCGGCGGGATGCCGCGCAGTTCGAAACGGGCCAGCGAGCGGCAGTCCGACACCCGCTCGCGCTCGCCCTGCACCACGTGCACGGCCATCGCGGTCTGCCCGTCCTTGAAGGTGGTGAATTCCTGCGCGCGCGCGGTCGGTATAGTGGAATTGCGCGGAATGATCTTCTCGACCAGTCCGCCCATCGTCTCAAGACCGAGCGACAGCGGAATCACGTCGAGCAGCAGCCAGTCCTCGCCCGCGCTGCGATTGCCGGCCAGCACATTGGCCTGGATCGCCGCACCGATCGCGACCACCTTGTCCGGATCGAGATTGGTCAGCGGCTCCTGGCCGAAGAACTCGCCGACCGCGCGCTGGACATGCGGCATGCGGGTCGCACCGCCGACCATGACCACGCCCTTGACGTCCGACGCATCAAGCCCGGCATCCCGCAGCGCCTTGCGCGTCGGTACCAGCGTCTTGTCGACCAGCTTGCGCGTCATCTCGACAAAGGCTTCTCGCGTCAGGCGCACATCGATCTCGTCACCGCTGGCAAGCCGGACGCCGATATGCACCTCGTCGGCATTGCTGAGGACTTCCTTGGCACGACGCGCTTCCATGTACAGCGTGCGCATGTCCTCCAGGCCCGGCGGACCGATGCGTGAGGCCTCGATCAGCCAGCAATAGACGCGATGGTCGAAATCGTCGCCGCCGAGCGCGGCATCACCGCTGGTCGCGAGCACTTCGAACACGCCGCGCGACAGCTTCAATATCGAAATGTCGAAGGTGCCGCCACCCAGGTCATACACCGCATAGATGCCCTCGGACGCATTGTCCAGGCCGTAGGCGATGGCCGCAGCGGTCGGCTCGTTGAGCAGACGCAACACCTCCAGGCCGGCCAGTCGTGCCGCGTCCTTGGTCGCCTGACGCTGCGCGTCGTCGAAATAGGCCGGCACGGTGATCACGGCGCCGCTCAGCGGGCCGCCCAGACTGGCCTCGGCACGCTCACGCAGCACGCGCAGAATGTCGGCCGACACCTCGACCGGGCTTTTCCGGCCCTGCACGGTGCGCAGCAGCACCATGCCCGGCGCGTCCTCGAACACATAGGGCATGGATTCGACATGCGCAACGTCGGACATGCCGCGCCCCATGAAGCGCTTGACCGACGCGATCGTGTTGCGCGGATCCTGTGCCTGCGCGGCTTGCGCGGCATGTCCGACCACGGTCGTGCCGTCGGCGCGATAGCGCACGACCGACGGCAGCAGTGCGCGGCCGTTCTCATCGTTCAGCACGACCGGCACGCCATTGCGTACGCTGGCAACCAGCGAATTGGTCGTGCCCAGATCGATGCCCGCAGCCAGCCGGTGCTGGTGCGGCGCGGTGGATTCGCCGGGTTCGGCGATCTGCAGCAGGGCCATCAGTTTTCCAGTGTGTCGTGCATCTCGGCAATGTCGTCGCCAAGCTTCGCGATGAACATCATGCGGCGCACCGTGGCGGCAGCGCCGCCGGTATCGTGGTCGGCATCCAGTTGCCGGGCGAGCAGAGCCTCCGCCTCGCGCCGCGCATGACGCAGCTTGCGCGCCAGTTCGTCCAGTGCGTCGAGGTCGCGCGCATCGCGTGCCTCGTCGAGCGCCTCGCGCCACTCCATCTGCTGCATCAGGAAGTCTGCCGGCATCGCGGTATTGTTTTCCGCGCCGACATCGATGCCTTCAAGTTCCAGCAGATAGCGCGCACGCGTCAGCGGCGTGCGCAGCAGCCGGTACGCCTCGTTGATGCGGGTCGCCCACTGCATCGACAGGCGGCGCTCCTGCTCCGGCCGGTTTGCATGACGGTCGGGATGCGCCGTCGACTGCAGCTCGTGGTAGCGGGATTCGAGCGAGCGATCATCGATTTCGAAACGACGTGGCAGACCGAACAGCGCGAAATGATCGCGGCTGAACATATCGGCATCGGGCAGGCCTGCTGCGTCCGGCATGGATGTCATGGTCAGGGGTGCGCCGTGCGCCGGCCGGATTCAGACATTGAAGCTCTCGCCGCAGCCGCACTCATCCTTTACGTTGGGGTTGTTGAACTTGAACCCCTCGTTCAGGCCTTCACGCACGAAATCCAGTTCGGTGCCTTCGAGGTAGGCGAGGCTTTTGGGATCGATCAGCACCTTGACGCCGTGGCTTTCGAAAATCAGGTCATCGGGCGCCTGTTCGTCGGCGAATTCGAGCTTGTAGGCCATGCCGGAACAACCGCTGGTGCGCACCCCCAGACGCAGGCCGACGCCGCGGCCGCGCTTGGCGATGTAGTTGCTCACGTGAGTGGCCGCCTTTTCCGTCAGTGTCACGCCCATGTCCATCTCCTCAGGCCGCATCGGCCGGCGTCGCCGTGCCGTGCTTCTTGCGATAGTCCTCCACCGCCGCCTTGATCGCGTCTTCAGCGAGGATGGAGCAGTGGATCTTGACCGGCGGCAGCGCCAGTTCCTCGGCGATCGCCGTATTGCGGATTTCCATCGCCTGATCGAGTGTCTTGCCCTTGACCCATTCGGTCACCAGCGAACTCGACGCGATGGCCGAACCGCAGCCGTAGGTCTTGAATTTCGCGTCCTCGATGACACCGTCCGCACCGACCTTGATCTGCAGCTTCATCACGTCACCGCACGCCGGCGCACCGACCATGCCGGTACCGACCGCATCGTCGTCCTTGCCGAACGCGCCGACATTGCGCGGGTTTTCGTAGTGATCCAGCAGTTTTTCGCTATAGGCCATATCTATTCTCCTTCAGTCACGACATGCGCGATTTCAGTGGTGAGCCCACTGGACGCTGTTCAGATCGACACCTTCCTGCACCATCTCCCACAGCGGCGACAGTTCGCGCAGCTTGCCGATCTTGCGATGGAGCAGGTCTATCGTGAAATCGATTTCCTCTTCGGTCGTGAAGCGTCCGATCGAGAAGCGGATCGAGCTGTGCGCCAGCTCGTCCTCGCGCCCCAGCGCACGCAGCACGTAGGACGGCTCCAGGCTGGCCGAGGTGCAGGCCGAGCCCGACGACACGGCGATTTCCTTGATTGCCATGATCAGCGACTCGCCTTCGACGTAAGCGAAGCTGATGTTCAGATTGTGCGGCACGCGCGCTTCGAGGTCGCCATTGACGAAGGTCGCCTCGATGTCCTGCAGGCCCTTGAGCAGCCGGTCGCGCAGCATGCGGATGCGTTCGTTCTCGACGCCCATCTCCTCGCGTGCGATGCGGAAGGCTTCGCCCATGCCGACGATCTGATGCGTCGGCAGCGTGCCCGAACGCAGACCGCGTTCGTGACCGCCGCCATGCATCTGCGCCTCCAGCCGGACGCGCGGCTTGCGGCGAACGTACAGCGCACCGATGCCCTTCGGGCCGTAGGTCTTGTGTGCCGAGAACGACATCAGATCGACCTTCAGGCTGTCGAGGTCGATCACCACCTTGCCGGTCGCCTGCGCCGCATCGACGTGGAAGATGATGCCCTTGTCGCGGCAGATTTCACCCAGCTCGGCGATCGGCTGGATGACGCCGATCTCGTTGTTCACGAACATGATCGACACCAGCACCGTATCCGGGCGCAGCGCGGCACGGAAGGCATCCATGTCGATCAGGCCGTTCGGCAGCGGATCGAGATAGGTCGCCTCGAAACCTTCGCGCTCCAGTTCGCGGAAGGTGTCGAGCACCGCCTTGTGTTCGGTACGCAGCGTGATGATGTGCTTGCCCTTGCCGGAATAGAAATGCGCCGCGCCCTTGATGGCGAGGTTGTTCGATTCGGTGGCACCGGACGTCCAGATGATTTCCTTGGGGTCGGCCCCGACCAGCTTGGCCACCTGCTCGCGCGCTTCCTCGACCGCGGCTTCCGCTTCCCAGCCGTACGCATGGCTGCGCGACGCCGGGTTGCCGAAATGCTCGGTGAGCCAGGGGATCATCCTGGCAGCCACCCGCGGGTCCACCGGCGTGGTCGCCGAGTAGTCGAGATAGATCGGGAATTTCAGCATGTCATTGCTCCATCAAAACCTGTATCACGCCGCAGCCACCGCACGCAGGCTGCGGAGCTGGTCCACCACCTGCGCAAGCGCGCTGCAGAAATCGTCAACATCCTGCATCTTCGTTGCCGGCCCGACACTCACGCGCACCGCACCGCGCGCCAGTTCCGGCGCGACGCCCATCGCGGTCAGGGTGCGTGACGGTTCCGGCGACGCACTGGAGCAGGCGGCTCCGCTGGCAATGGCGAAGCCGGCACGGTCCAGTCTGGCGACCAGCGTTTCGCCATCGATCCGGTCGAGCGCGAAGTAGCAGGTGTTCGGCAGGCGCACCGCCTGATCGCCGAACACGATGCCCCCCAGAGCCGACACACAGCGCTCGATGCGCGCACGCAGCGCTTCGAGTTCGCCGGCACGCGCATCCAGCCCGGCAACGGCCAGTTCGCAGGCCCGCCCGAACCCGACGATGGCAGCCACGTTCTCGGTGCCCGAACGCAGACCGCGCTCATGTCCACCGCCGGCAATCAACGGTTCGATATCGACCCGCTTGTCCAGGACCAGCGCGCCGGCACCCTGCGGTCCACCGATCTTGTGCGCCGACAGGGTCATCGCCGACACGCCGAGCGCGCGGAAATCAAGCGCCACCTTGCCCAGCGCCTGCACGGCGTCGGTGTGCATCCAGCCGCCGGCACGACGAACCCTGGCAGCGATCGATGCCACGTCCTGCAGCACGCCGGTTTCGTTGTTGGCCCGCATCACCGAAACCAGGGACGCACGGCCGTCAAAGTCATCCCCCCGTACCCTGCCCTGTCCATCGACCGGCAATTCCAGCAGCGTCCAGCCCCCGCGCGTGAGTTGCCTGGCCGGTTCGCGCACGCACGGATGCTCGATCGACGAAATCGCGATCAGGCCGGGCTTCATGCGCCCGGCGGCACCCTTGACGAACAGGTTGTTCGCTTCCGAACCGCCACTGGTAAACACGACTTCCGTCGGATGCGCACCGACGGCCGCTGCCACCTGTGCCCTCGCGTCGTCTATCGCACGCCGCGCCGCGCGCCCGTACTCGTGGCGGCTCGACGCATTGCCGAAACGCACTTCGAGCCATGGCAGCATCGCCTCGCGCACCGCGGGAGCAAGCGGCGTACTGGCGTTGTGATCGAGATAGACCGGCGCGAACATGATCAGATCTGCACACGTACCAGTTCGGATGCTCCGGCACGGGTACCGTGTTCGTGCATCACGACGCGATGGTTCGTACGTTCCCGCTGCTGCACCATCAGATCGTGCAGGTTCACCGAGTCGAGATATTCATACATGCGCTGGCTGAGGCTGGACCACAGATCGTGCGTCATGCAACGGTGCTCGTCCCGGCAGTTTTCCTTGCCGCCGCACTGCGTGGCATCCAGCGGCTCGTCGACCGCCGAGATGATCTGCGCCACCGAAATGCTGCGCGCATCGCGCGCCAGACAGTAACCACCACCCGGACCCCGTACGCTGGCCACCAGCTCGTGCCGGCGCAGCTTGCCAAACAGCTGTTCCAGATAGGAAAGGCTGATGCGCTGGCGTTCCGCCACGCCCGACAGCGTGACCGGACCGTTTTCCTGGCGCAGCGCCAGATCGAGCATCGCGGTGACGGCGAAACGACCTTTGGTGGTCAGTCTCATGATGGTGACTCCTGATTGAACCGGTTCGGGCCTCGCACGAACATGCGCGCGAACTAATTCCCGATCATTTCAGTCGACTTTATAATTCCCGACAGGTTCAGTCAACTATTCGGCCTATCTTGTCCAGATCGACGTGCGACTGATCGGCCATCTCCTCAAGTGCGTCGTCATCCAGTCGGACCCCCGCCCGCGCCAGCTTGTTGAGCAGGCATTCGATGCGCCGATCGCTGTCCAGCGCGTGATCGACAAGCGCAGTCACCGCCCGGGCCATCGGGTCTTCCAGGTCCCGCGTCACACCATAGGCGGTGAAACCCGCCTGCTCGGCACGCCGCGTCTTTTCGTCGTCCGCACCCGGCGCTTTTGCCTCGATCACGCGTGCCGGATTGCCAACCGCGGTGGCACCGGCCGGCACCGGCTTGACGACCACGGCATTCGATCCGACCTTGGCGCCATCGCCGACCTCGAATCCGCCCAGTACCTTGGCGCCGGCGCCGATCACGACGCCCTTGCCCAGCGTGGGATGTCGCTTGGTACCGCGATACAGCGAGGTCCCTCCCAGCGTCACACCCTGATAGATCGTGCAGTCGTCACCGACAACCGCCGTTTCCCCGATCACCACACCCATGCCGTGATCGATGAACACGCGCCGGCCCATCGTGGCACCGGGATGGATCTCGATGCCGGTGAGGACGCGTCCGATGGCCGAAATGAAGCGCCCCAGCCACAGGAAACCGCCTCCCCAGCAGGCGTGAGCCATGCGGTGCAGCGCCAGCGCATGGATGCCGGGATAGCACGTCAGCACCTCGAAGAACGAGCGTGCGGCCGGATCGCGCTCGAGCACACTGGCGATGTCTTCGCGCAGATGGTGGAACATCATCTTTCCTCGTGGAACGCCGACAGCACTGTCGGCTGGCCAAATGAATCCGACTATTTTAGTCGGTTTTTGTGCACCTGCGAACAAGTTCCGGCATCAGTTGCCGCGCCGCTTGCCGCCGATCGCCTTGAGCGCGCCCATCAGCAGGTGAAGTTCCTCCGATTCCAGCCGTGCCCGGCCGAACAGCCGGCGCAGGCGCGGCATCGCCCGCCCCGGATTGACCCGGTCGAGGAAGCCGGATTCGAGCATCAGCGTCTCGATCAGTGCGTACAGGCTTTCCAGCCCTTCGTGCGGCGCAAGATCGGGCGCTGCGGCGCTCGCCGGCGATGCCGAGGCCACGGCGGTACGCAGTTCGTGGCACATGATCTGCACCGCGGCCGCCACGTTCAGCG
>DATCUL010000434.1:0-17452 GCA_036567405.1 Methyloversatilis sp.
AACTCGGGCTGCCGCTGTTCGTCAAGCCCGCGCGCGAAGGGTCCAGCGTCGGAGCCACCAGGGTCAATACGCTGGAAGAGCTGCCTGCCGCCTATGAAACGGCTGCCCGCTGCGATCCGCTGGTACTGGCCGAACAGTTCATCTCCGGTCAGGAACTGACCGCGCCCTTCCTCGGCGACATGGCGCTGCCGCTGATCCGCATCGAGGCACCGAAGGGCAACTACGACTACCAGAACAAGTATTTCACCGACGAGGTCAAGTACCACTGCCCGAGCGGTCTCGACGCCGACCTCGAGCACGAGATCCAGGGTCTGGTGATGCGCGCAGCCCGCCTGCTCGACTGCCGAGGCTGGGGGCGCGCCGACCTGATGCTGGGCGAGGACGGTCGTCCGTGGCTGCTCGAAATCAACACCTCGCCCGGCATGACCTCGCATTCCCTGGTGCCGATGGCCGCGCGCGCGGTAGGCATCGAATTCGGCGAACTGTGCGTGCGCATTCTGGAGTCGGCACGACTTGGCTAAGAAAGCCGCAAAGCGAAAGCCCGCCAGACTGACCCCGGAAGACCGGGGGCTGTGGGACAGTCCGCGCGCGCTGACCATGATCGCCGACGTCATCCTGCTGCTGGCGAGCACAGCGCTGGGTTACGCACTGGTGATCGTGGTCACCCGCATGCCGGTACTGCCGCTGCAGGCTGTCACGCTGACCCATGCACCAGCACACCTGAGCACCGCACAGATCGAGGACGCCGCACGTCGCGCGGTAACCGGGAACTTCCTGACCACCGACATTGACCGCGCGCGCACGGTGTTCGAAGGCCTGCCCTGGGTACGCTGCGCCTCGGTCCGGCGCGTCTGGCCGGGATCGATCGAGGTCGACCTGGAAGAGCACGACGCGGTCGCACGCTGGTGGATCGCCGAGAACACGCCTCCACGCATGGTCAACCGGCATGGCGAACTGTTTACCGCTGATCACGAACCATCACTTCCGCTGTTCGTCGGGCCCGACGAACAGGCCCGGAACATGCTCGAACATCTGGACGTCTGGAGCAAGGCCCTTTCGCCGCTGCAGCGGCGTATCGAAAAGATCGTGCTGACACGGCGCGAAGCCTGGCAACTTCAGCTCGACGACGGCAGCCGGCTAGAGCTCGGCCGCGAAGACGAGAAGCAACCCATCGCACAGCGTCTTGCACGCTATGTGACCACGCAGCCCGAAGTGGTCCGCAAGAGCGCGCAGAAAATCATCTACGCGGACCTCCGTTATCCGAACGGCTACGCGATACGAATGAACGGCACGGAACACCAGGACAGACCATGACAAGAGACAGCAAGGACCTCATCGTCGGCCTCGACATCGGCACGTCGAAAATCTCGGCCGTAATCGCCCAGCTCGCCAGCGACGGCCGACTGGAAATACTCGGCCTCGCGTCGCATGAGTCCCAGGGCCTGAAAAAGGGCGTCGTGGTCAACATCGAAGCAACCGTGGATTCGATCTCGCGCGTCATCCAGGAAGTCGAGCTGATGGCTGAATGCAAGGTGAAGGAAGTATTCACCGGCATCGCCGGCAGCCACATCCGAAGCTTCAACTCGAACGGTGTGGTCGCGATCAAGGACAAGGAAGTCACCCGGCTCGACCTCGACCGGGTTGTCGAAACCGCCCGCGCGATGCCTATTCCGGCCGATCAGGAAATCCTGCACACGCTGACCCAGGAATTCATCATCGACGGACAGGACGGCGTGCGCGAGCCGATCGGCATGAGCGGCAAGCGGCTGGAGGTGCGTGTGCACATCGTCACCGGCGCCGTGTCGGCCGCGCAGAACATCATCAAATGCGTCCGCCGCTGCGGCCTGGAGGTGGTCGACCTCGTGCTGCAGCCCCTGGCCTCCAGCCAGGCAACGCTGTCCGACGATGAAAAGGATCTGGGCGTCTGCCTGATCGACATCGGCGGCGGCACCACCGACATCGCGATCTTCACCCAGGGCGCGATCCGCCACACCGCCGTGATTCCGATCGCCGGCGACCAGATCACCAACGACATCGCGATGGCGATGCGCACGCCGACCGCCGAGGCCGAGGACATCAAGCTGCGCTACGGCGTCGCGATGTCGGCGCTGGCCGACGCGGAGGACATGATCGAGGTCCCGGGCATCGGCGACCGCGGCCCCCGCCGCATGTCCCGTCAGGCGCTGGCCGACGTGATCGAGCCGCGCGTGTCCGAACTGTTCGAACTGGTTCAGGCCGAACTGCGTCGCAGCGGCTACGAGGAACTGCTGTCCTCCGGCGTGGTGCTGACCGGCGGCAGCGCGACCATGCGCGGCATGGCCGATCTGGCCGAAGACGTGTTCCACCTGCCGTCGCGGATCGGCGTGCCGGAATACAGCGGCAACCTGTCGGACGTGGTACGTCACCCACGCTACGCAACGGCCATCGGACTGGTGATGGAAGGTGCTGCACAACGGCGTCGCGGCCAGGTCGCGCGGGAAACGCGCAACGTCCGTCAGGTACTGGCCAGCATGCGCTCCTGGTTCGAAAGAAATTTCTGAAATCGCGACTCAAACGGCATCTACGGCATGCGTTGCACTAAGTTTAGTCGTATACTTGCGCCAAATCACTATATGTAGTGGTTGTGCGTGTTTCGTGGCCAAAAGTACCTTCGGGCTCTGCGGCGATCTTGTATAAACAGGAGACGGGTATGTTCGAGATTCTCGACAAGGAACCGGTGGGCGCAGTGATCAAGGTGATCGGCGTCGGTGGCGCCGGTGGGAATGCGGTCGATCACATGATCCGCGAAGGTGTCAATGGCGTTGAATTCATCGCCGCCAACACCGACGGCATGGCGCTCAACCGCAACCTTGCACCGATCAAGATCCAGCTGGGCAAGAACGGCCGCGGCGCAGGTGCCAAACCGGAAGTGGGTCGCAGTGCCGCCGACGAATATCGCGAACACATCGCCGACCAGCTGCGCGGCGCCGAAATGGTGTTCATCACGGCAGGCATGGGCGGTGGCACGGGTACCGGTGCCGCCCCCATCGTTGCCGAAGTGGCGAAGGAAATGGGCATCCTGACCGTTGCCGTCGTCACCAAGCCGTTCGACTACGAAAACCGGATGCGCGCGGCCGAGACCGGCATCGAGGAACTGGCGCGCAACGTCGACTCGCTGATCGTCGTGCTGAACGAGAAGCTGATGGAAGTGCTGGGCGAGGACGCAAGCCTCGAGGACGGCTTCAAGGCGGCCGACAACGTGCTGCGCAATGCCGTCGGCGGCATCGCCGAAATCATCAACATCCCGGGTCTGGTCAACGTCGACTTCCAGGACGTGCGCACCGTGATGGGTGAAATGGGCCGCGCGATGATGGGGTCGGCCGAAGCGGCCGGCATGGACCGCGCCCGCATCGCCGCCGAACAGGCCGTCGCCAGCCCGCTGCTCGAAGGCGTCGAACTGTCGGGCGCGCGTGGCGTTCTGGTCAACATCACGGCCAGCCGTTCGCTGAAGATGAAGGAAGTCAAGGACGCGATGGAAACCGTGCGGGCGTTCGCCGCAGAAGGCGCACACGTGATTTTCGGCACCGTGTTCGACGACGAGATGGAAGACCGCCTGCGCGTGACCGTCGTCGCGACCGGCCTGGGTGCCCCGCGTGCGATGAGCAACAAGCCGCCGATGACCATCATTCGCACCGGCACGGACGATGTCGCCATGCCTGCCGTCGCCGGCACCGACTACTCCCATCTCGACATACCCGCAGTCATGCGCGGCCGCGGTGGTCGTACCGCTTCGAGTGCAGTCGAAGCGATGCGCGCCAACGGCGTGGAAACGCTCGATATTCCAGCCTTCCTGCGCAAGCAGGCAGACTGAAGCAAAGGTGTCGCGCGGCGGGTACGTCGCGCACGGAGAACCCGGCCTGGTGGCCGGGTTTGATACGTGCTGTTACAGGTGCTCCGTCGGCCATGCTGTAGACTTGGCTACCCGTTTCCAGACGACGCGTCCGACATGATCCGGCAACGTACCCTGCGCTCCATCGTCCGTGCCACCGGTGTTGGCCTGCACTCCGGCCTGAAGGTCAATCTCGAATTGCGTCCTGCACCGGCCGACACCGGAATCATTTTCCGGCGCATCGATCTCGCCCCGATTGTCGAAATTCACGCTGACCCGCGTGAAGTGGGCGACACGCGGATGGCTTCCTGCCTTGGCCGCGAGGGTGCGGCCGTCTCCACCGTCGAACACCTGATGTCTGCACTGGCCGGACTTGGCGTCGATAACGTGTTCGTCGATGTCGATGCTCCGGAACTGCCGATCATGGATGGCTCGGCATCCACTTTCGTCTATCTGATCCAGCAGGCCGGCATCGTCGAGCAATCCGCGGCAAAGAAGTTTGTCCGCATTCTCAAGCCGATAGAGGTCCATGACGGCGACAAGTGGGCAAAACTCGAACCCTACGAGGGATTCAGCCTCGAGTTCTCGATCGAGTTCCGCCACCCCGCAATCGACCGTACGGGCACCCGGGTGAAGATAGACTTTGCCCGTCAGTCCTACATCGACGACGTCGCGCGGGCACGTACCTTCGGATTCATGCACGAGGTGGAATATCTCCGCCAGAATGGGCTTGCGCAGGGCGGAAGCCTGGACAATGCGATCGTGATGGACGAGTACCGGGTACTCAACAGCGACGGATTGCGCTATGCCGACGAATTCGTGAAGCACAAGGTACTCGACGCAATTGGCGACCTTTACATACTCGGCCACCCGTTGCTGGCTGCGTTCAGCGCGCACAAATCCGGCCATGCGCTGAACAATGCGCTGCTGCATGCGCTGCTTGACCGGCAGGACGCCTGGGAATGGGCAAGCTTCGACCAGAAGCAGACAGCCCCCAGTGCGGTCGAGCATCAGTACCTTCCGGTTGCCGGCGACGATCCGTCGCTTCCGGCCTTCGCCTGACGCGTCAACGGTGCTCATACTGCGTCTGATAGGCATTCTGCTGATCATCACGGTCAGCGCCAGCTTCGGCGCCTACGTGATGACGCGAAACCCGCGCTACCTGTCGTTCGCCTGGTCCGTGCTCAAGTATTCGGTGATCGCCACGCTGCTGATACTGGCGCTGTTTCTGCTGGAACGCGTCGTCGTTCTCTAGGTTCGGGACCGTTTCAGCAATTGCTCGAGCGCCTGTCGCAACGCACTGTCCGGCGCCAGCGCCTGAGCTCCACGCACCAGCTGATTCCGTGCCTCGGCGCTGACCGGGCGCACGGCCGTGCGGGCAGGAAGCCGATCTGGTTCAAAGGCTTGCACCTTCACCCTGACTTCGGTAACCTCGCCGCAACATTCCTTAAGTGCCATCCGGGCACTGGGCAGCAACTGCTTCAGCCGGTTGGCTACGGCGCCAGACGAGGCGCTGACGACGACGACACCCTGCTTCACATTCAGCACCCGGCTGACGCCAGTCAATTCCGGAGGCAGAAATTTTTCATAAGCTCGCTGCACGCGTCCTATCAATTTCGCGTGCGCGGCAAGTTGGGCCAGACTTTCCTGTGCGGACAAATGTGAGTGCAGGTGTCGGGCTGACATATACGAGATGGACGGAGCGGACGTGCAGATTATTCTGGTTTCCGATCGCCTGACAACAGCCAAGGCCATCACCATCGAGCCATGGCATCTGGTTGGTGCGCTGTTTGCCTTCACTGTCCTCGTTTTTGCGCTGGCTTCCGCCTTCTCCTTCATCACGCTCAAACATGCCAGCGAGTGGCGCCTCCCGTTCGTCGCGGACGTCGTGGCAGCTGCCAGGAATGAGGAAATCGAGCGCAGCGAGCAGTTCGTGCGCGAGAACATCAACACGATGGCCGTCAAGCTCGGGCAGATGCAGGCACAGCTGATCCAGCTCGACACGCTGGGTTCGCGGCTGGCGCGACTGGCTGGCGTCAAGCCGCCCGAGCCGATCAATCCCTCGGCACCGCCGGGACAGGGCGGGCCGCTGGTCAAGGGACAGCCCCAGTCGGCGGAAGAACTTGCCGCGCGGATGCGACGCTTCTCGGAACTGCTGTCGCAGCAGGACGACTATCTCGGCGTGATCGAATCGGAGATGCTGCTGGATCAAGCCACACTCTCCCTCGTCCCGTCGACATTGCCGGTCACCGGCGGCACGTGGAACGCTTCGGGATTCGGATGGCGCATCGATCCGTTCAACGGTTCGCGTGCCATGCATGAAGGCGTCGATTTCGTGGCCGACGTCGGAACGCCGATCGTCGCGGCAGCCGCCGGCATCGTGGTCGCATCCAGTTACCACCCGCAATACGGAAACATGGTCGAGATCGACCACGGACGTGACCTGATCACCCGGTACGCCCACGCCAGCAAGGTCATGGTCGCACCGGGCATGGTGGTGAGACGGGGCCAGAAAATTGCCGAAGTGGGCAGCACGGGACGCTCCACCGGCCCGCATCTGCATTTCGAGGTGCGGGTGAAGGATGTCGCGCAGAATCCCAACCGCTTCCTGGAACTGGCACGCAACGGACAGCCCGCTGCCATGATGCAGGCGGCTGTCGCGGCCCGTAATCGCTGATCCAGCGTGTGTCCCGGTCAGTCCGGCCGACGCCCCATCGCTCGTTCCGTCGCGAAAGGCGCCTTGCTGCCGCGTGCTAGAATCGCCTCTTTTTCCGCCATCGGTTTGCCCGTGACGGGCTTCTGTCCTCGATGATTGCTTCCCTGTTTACGAAGATTTTCGGTAGCCGGAATGACCGGCTGCTGCGCAAGTATCGCCCGATCGTAGCCCGCATCAATGCACTGGAATCCGAACTGTCGGCTCTGAGCGACGAAGCGCTGAGCGGCAAGACCGTCGAGTTCCGGCAGCGCCTGGAAAACGGTCAGACACTGGACGACCTGCTGCCGGAAGCCTTCGCCGTCGTGCGTGAGGCAAGCAAGCGCGTCCATGGCATGCGTCATTTCGACGTGCAGCTGGTCGGCGGCATCATGCTGCACAGCGGCAAGATCGCGGAAATGCGCACCGGCGAGGGCAAGACGCTGACCGCGACGCTACCGGTCTACCTGAACGCGCTGGCCGGCAAGGGCGTGCACGTGGTCACGGTGAACGACTACCTGGCGAGCCGCGACGCGGAAATGATGGGCCGGCTGTATGGCTTCCTCGGGCTGACGACCGGCGTGAACCTGTCGCGCATGCCGCACGAGCAGAAGCACGAAGCCTACGCCGCGGACATCACCTACGGCACCAACAACGAATTCGGCTTCGACTACCTGCGCGACAACATGGTGTATGCGCTGTCGGAACGCGTGCAGCGCGGCCTGAATTACGCCATCGTCGACGAGGTGGACTCCATCCTGATCGACGAGGCACGGACGCCGCTGATCATTTCCGGTCAGGCCGACGACCACACCGACCTCTATGTCCGGCTCAATGGCGTCGCACCGCTGCTCAAGCGCTGCGAAGTCGAGGACGGTCCGGGCGACTACTGGGTGGACGAAAAGGCGCACTCGGTGCTGCTGACCGAAGCCGGACACGAGCACGCAGAGGAAATCCTGACCAGCCAGGGACTGCTCGAAGCAGGTCGCAGCCTGTACGAACCGGCCAACATCACGCTGGTGCATTTCCTTTACGCCAGCCTGCGCGCGCACAACCTGTTCTTCCGCGACCAGCAGTACGTGGTGCAGAACGGCGAAATCATCATCGTCGATGAATTCACCGGCCGCCTGATGCCGGGACGCCGCTGGTCCGACGGCCTGCACCAAGCGGTCGAGGCAAAGGAAGGCGTGCAGATCCAGGCCGAGAACCAGACACTGGCCTCGATCACCTTCCAGAACTACTTCCGCATGTACGGCAAGCTGGCCGGCATGACCGGCACGGCAGACACCGAAGCCTACGAATTCCACCAGATCTACGGCCTGGAGACGGTAGTCATTCCGACGCACCGCGACATGATCCGCAAGGACATGAACGATCTGGTGTATCGCACCGCCCAGGAAAAGTACGCAGCGGTGATCGCCGACATAAAGGACTGCCACGAACGCGGCCAGCCGGTGCTCGTGGGTACCACGTCGATCGAGAATTCGGAACTGCTGTCCGGGCTGCTGAACAAGGAAAAGCTGCCGCACCAGGTGCTGAACGCGAAGCAGCACGAGCGCGAGGCGGAAATCATCGCTCAGGCCGGACGGCCGGGCGTCATCACGATCGCCACCAACATGGCCGGTCGCGGCACCGACATCGTGCTCGGCGGCAACGTGGAAAAGCAGATTCACGCGCTGCAGCAGGATACGAGCATCGACGATGCAGACCGCGCCGCTCGCATCGAAAAGCTGCGCACCGAATGGGCTGCGCTGCACGAAAAGGTGATCGCTGCCGGCGGCCTGCACATCATCGGCACCGAACGCCACGAATCACGTCGCATCGACAACCAGCTGCGCGGCCGCTCCGGCCGCCAGGGCGATCCCGGTTCGTCGCGCTTCTACCTGTCGCTTGAAGACTCGCTGATGCGCATCTTCGGCGGCGAACGCCTGAACGCCATCATGATCCGGCTGAAGATGCCGGAGGGCGAGGCGATCGAGCACGCGATGGTCAACCGCTCCCTCGAGTCAGCACAACGCAAGGTCGAACAGCGCAACTTCGACATCCGCAAGCAGCTGCTCGAATACGACGACGTCGCCAACGACCAGCGCCGGGTGATCTACGAGCAGCGCAACTCGCTGCTCGAAGCCGGCGACATTTCGGAGACCATCACCGCGATGCGCCACAGCGTGCTGGCCGACACCTTCCGCCAGTACGTTCCGGTGGAGAGCGTCGAGGAACAGTGGGACCTGCAGGGCGCCCAATCGGCGCTGCTGTCGGAATACCGCATCGACGCGCCGCTGGCCGAATGGCTGACCGCCGAACCCAGCCTCGCCGACGACGATCTGCTCAAGCGCATCACCGACCTGTCGGACGACCAGTACGCCGTCAAGGTCGCGCTGGTGGGCAAGGATTCCTTCGGTCAGTTCGAACACAACGTGATGCTGCAGAGCCTGGACAGCCACTGGCGCGAACATCTGGCCGCGCTCGACCATCTGCGTCAGGGCATCCATCTGCGCGGCTATGCGCAGAAGAACCCGAAGCAGGAGTACAAGCGCGAGGCCTTCGAACTGTTCGAAGGCCTGCTAGATTCGGTGCGTGCCGATGTCACCCACGTGCTGATGAATGTCGAAATCCGCTCGCCCGAGCAGATCGAGGAAAGCGAACCGGTGGCGCCTGCGCTGGAAAACATGCGCTATACGCACGCCGACTTCGATCCGGCGCTGGCCGGGGAGGACGTCGATCCTCTGGCACCGCCGGCCGGTGGCAACGCGGCGGCGCAGCCGGCTCAGAGCGGGCCGAAGATCGGTCGCAACGATCCCTGCCACTGCGGATCCGGCAAGAAATACAAGCAGTGCCACGGCCGCCTCGCCTGAGGTCTGCCTGACACCGGACGAAGGGCGGTCGATGACCGCCCTTTTCATTTCTGCCGGCGGTGAGCCGGCAGGGGCCTGAACTGGCGCACGTCGTCGAAATACGCGGCACTCTCGCTATCCGGCGTCATGCCGGGCAGGCCGAGCACCGGCAGCGGATGGAGATCGAGCGGCGAACGCGGCCAGATGCCGTCGGTGATCCGCGCGGCCAGCCACGCATCGACCAGGGCCGGCGTGAGGTCGGCGGCGGACTGCCCCAGTTGTTCGCCGTGGAGGTAGCATGCCTTGGCGCACAGTCCGAAATGCGGCACCAGCGCCTTGTCCATCAGCGCATGGCCGAGCACGAACAGGCGCGCCGACTCGAGACTGCCGCGCCTTTCCCACATGGCCTCGCGCCAGCGATGTTCTCGCAGTGCGTCGAGCAGAGCCGCATCGTCCGACACCAGCAGCAGGCCGTCCTCGTCGAACTGCGTCAATGCGTCGCGCACCGGCCCCCTGCCCGCGATCGATTGCACGATCCGGCCGGCTTCATCACAGTGGCGCCGGTTCATGGCCGCCTTGACCAGAGGAAAAGTCAGCCAGACCAGCGCATTGAACAGGTCATGTCGGCTGCCGTCGCGCGTGGCCACACAGCCGGTCGTGGCGATGCGTGCCTCGTAACCGAGGCCGTCGACCGGTGGCGAGGAGAAGAAGATAGCGCGTCCGCCGCATGTCTTCGGCCGGCCCGAGGCGGCTGCCAGCGCGTCGATCGCAGCCGGTTCAGGCTTATCCGTACCCAGAGCGATCAGCAGATGGCGCAGGCCAACATGCAGCAGGCCATAGCCGTCATGCACCGCAGATCCCGCTCGATCAGGAGTCGTCGGCAGGGCTGGCCGCCTTGCTCGGCACGAACCTGAGCATGTCATCCTTGCGCCGGAACACGCCGATCGGCGTCGGTTCGCTGTCCGGCGCCTGAATCACCGCGAAGGCGCAGTCGTTCGTGTTGACCGCATACCAGCGGCTGCCCTGACGCAGCAGATAGCGGTTCGGCTCACCACCGTCATAGACGCTGACATTCGCACTGTTGAGGCGAGCCGGTTTCATCGGGTGACGCCGCTGGCAGGTCGGCATGCGCGACACGATGATCGCCAGCTCGTACTGGTCGCTCCAGAAAAACGGCTTCTCGCGGTTCAGGATCAGGGCATGCTCCTTGCCCTCGATCATGTAGGCCGCGTTGTCGATCTCGCAGCCCGCCAGCAGGAGGGCGAACGGCAGCAGAAGCAGGCGCAGGTGTCGTGTCATGTCGGGTTACTCGAGTCGCCAGGCCACGCGCTCACCCGCGCGCAGCGGCACCAAAACATCACCATCGGCAAATTGCTGGCTGGCCTTGACTTCCCACGCCTCACGCACGAGCGTGATCTGCGTCGTATTGCGCGGCAGACCGTACCAGTCCGGACCATTGAAGCTGGCAAACGCCTCCAGCCTGTCGAGCGCACCGGCCTGATCGAACGCCTCCGCATACAGCTCTATGCCGGCGTGCGAGGTATAGCAGCCGGCGCAACCGCAGGCCGCTTCCTTGGCGCCGCGCGCATGGGGCGCCGAATCGGTGCCGAGGAAGAACCGCGGGTTGCCCGAGGTCACCGCCTCGACCAGCGCCGCCCGATGCACCTCCCGCTTCAGTATCGGCAGGCAGTAGTGATGCGGCCGCACACCACCGGCGAAGATCGCGTTGCGGTTCATCAGCAGGTGATGCGCCGTGACGGTCGCCGCGATGTTCGGACCGGCATCGGCGACAAAAACGGCCGCCTCGCGCGTCGTGATGTGCTCGAACACCACGCGCAGCGTCGGGTGACGAGCCAGCAGCGGGCGCAGCACGCGCTCGATGAACACCGCCTCGCGGTCGAACACATCGACCTCGCCGTCGGTGATCTCACCGTGTATCAGCAGCGGCAGCCCGCGTTCCGCCATGCGCGCCAGCACGGCGTCGCAGCGCGCCACGTCGGTCACGCCGGAATCGGAATTGGTGGTCGCACCCGCCGGATACAGCTTGACTGCATGCACGAAGCCGCTGTCGCACGCCCGGTCGATTTCCTCCGGCGGCGTGTTGTCGGTCAGGTAGAGCACCATCAGCGGTTCGAACGTCGGCAGCCACGGATTGCCGTCATGCGCCGCCACGATGCGGCGACGGTAGTCGGCCGCCAGTGCGGTCGACGTGACCGGTGGACGCAGGTTGGGCATCACGATGGCACGCGCGAAGCGGCGTGCGGTATCCGGCAGCACGGCCGCCAGCGCAGCGCCATCGCGCAGGTGCAGGTGCCAGTCGTCCGGGCGGGTGATCGTCAGTCTGTCCAAGGGAAATTCCAGTCAGGCGTTGCTCGGTCAAGGTCGGCTGGGCGTTTGCCGACAGCGCCGATTATCCCAAAGAATCGTCATCCGCCGGTGCATCGCCGCCGCGCGCCATCGCATGCGCGTACAGCAGCTTGCGCGGCGCACCGGTAATGGCCTGCGCCAGCTTCACCGCGCGACTGGGCGGCATCTCATCGAGCAGCAGTTCGAGCGTCCGCAGCGTGGCGGCATCCAGTCCCTCGCCCTGCTGCTGCGGACCGGACAGCAGCAGCACGAACTCGCCGCGCTGATGGTTGGCATCCGCCTGCAGCCAGGCAGAGGCTTCGGACAACGGCAGGCGCACGATCTGCTCGAACAGCTTGGTCAGTTCGCGCGCCACCACCAGCTCGCGCTCCGGCTGCATCACCGCTGCGATGTCTTCCACGCATTCCACGATGCGGTGCGGCGCTTCATAGAACACCAGCGCGCAGTCCTGTTCACGCAGCGCCTGCAGCGCATGGCGGCGCGCGCTCGATTTGGGCGGCAGGAAACCGACGAAACGGAACTGCGCATCGAGCAGTCCGCTGGCCGACAGCGCGACCACGGCGGCACTCGGCCCGCTCACCGGCACCACGCGGAAACCGGCGTCCTGCACTGCGCGCACCACCTTCGCTCCCGGATCGGAGACTGCCGGCGTGCCGGCGTCGGACACCAGTGCCACGCAGCGCCCGTCGCGCAGCGCAGCGATCAGCTTTTCCGCGCCGCTGCGTTCGTTGTGCTCATGCACCGCCACCAGCTGGCCGCGCAAACCGAGATGACGGGCCAGCCGGGCGGTTTCGCGCGTGTCCTCGCAGGCGATCAGATCGGCCGCGCGCAACGCACCGATGGCACGCGCCGACAGTTCGCCAAGATGGCCGATCGGCGTGCCGACGACATACAATGCCAACGTCCTGAACTCGGAGGGAACCGGATCTTGCGGAAGAGCCTGGGGATCGGAAGCGGTCATCGTGCGTGGTCTGTTGGACGAGGCGCCATTCTGAGCGCGCCCGCGCACGGCCACAAGCGCGCGAGTGCGTAACATGAACATGCGGGCACAGCACGGTGCCGCAGCCGAACGCCTGGCCGCCGACTTTCTGCAGGCGCGCGGTCTGCGTGTGCTCGGACGCAATCTGCGCTGGCCAGACGGCGAACTCGATCTGGTATGCGAACACGGTGACGCACTGGTGTTCGTCGAGGTCCGCCTGCGGCGTGACCCGCGCTTCGGTGGTGCCGCAGCGAGCGTCGGGCCGGCCAAGCAGGCGCGTCTGATCCGCGCCGCGCAGCGCTATCTGGCGGAACAGGGCCGGCGCGCACAGGCACGCCCTGCCCGCTTCGACGTCGTCGCGCTGTCGGGCCTGGACGGTACCGGCATCGAATGGATACGCGATGCGTTCGGCCTCTAGCGCGATCCTGCTGCTGTGTCTCGCCGGCAGCGTACTGGCGGCCGGCGGGCTGCGACTGCTGGCGCAGCGCTCGCCTCTGGCCGGCGCCCAGTATCACGCGTTGGCGGAAGTGTGGCCGCAACTGCATGAAGGCGACGCACTGACGCTTGAGCGCGAGCCGGACAACCGGCACGACGGACGCGCAGTGCGCGTGCTGTGGCGCGGACACATGCTGGGCTACTTGCCGCGTGCCGCCAACTTCGAGGCGGCAACGGAAATGGACGCCGGCCGGCGACTGTCGGCACGCATCGGCCGGCTGACCGACGACCCCGACCCATGGAAGCGGCTGCGCGTCGACGTCTTCGTGAACCTGACACCGACACCGTGAAACACGGCCGGTCGGTTCGGTCGACCGCACTCGTTTCCGTTCGTAAGAAAACTGGCTGGCGCGGTCGATCTTGGTACACTCTGAGCTCCCGCAACGCTCCGATGCACCATGAATCTGGTTTCACGCATTTCCGAGCATTTCATCGACAGCGCGCAAACCAAGCTTTCGTCCACGGAAATCCTCGCGGCACCGATCGCGGATGCGGTCGAGCTGATGGTCGCGAGCCTGATGGCCACGGGAAAGATACTGACCTGCGGCAACGGCGGCTCGGCCGCCGATGCGCAGCATTTCGCGGCTGAACTGATCGGGCGCTACGAACGCGAACGGCCGGAACTCGCCGCGATTGCGCTGACAGTGGACACGTCGACGCTGACGGCGATCGCCAACGACTACGGCTTCGAACAGATATACGCCAAGCAGGTGCGGGCGCTGGGGCAGCCTCAGGACGTGCTGCTCGCGATCTCGACGTCCGGCAATTCGTCCAACGTGATCGAAGCCGTCCATGCCGCGCACGAGCGGGAAATGCGTGTGGTTGCCCTGACCGGCCGGGGTGGCGGTCGCATCGGCGAACTGCTGAACGAGAACGACGTCCATATCTGCGTACCGGCTGAACGTACCGCCCGCATCCAGGAAGTACACCTGCTCACCCTGCACTGCCTGTGCGATGGCATCGATTGCATGCTCCTAGGAACCGAATGATGACAAAGCCACTGATCTCCCGTGCCCCGACCATGAATTCCCGCCGTGCGTTGCTGCGTCCGCTGTTGATGCTCGCGCTGGCCGCGTCCAGCGTGCCGATGCTGCAGGGCTGTTTTCCCATCGTCGCGGCCGGTGCCGGCGGTGCCGTGATGTCGGCGCTCGACCGTCGCACCAGCGGCACCCAGGTCGAGGACGAAGGCATCGAACTGCGCGCCGGGTCACGCTTGCGCGAGAAACTCGGCAACCGAGCCAACATCAACGTCACCAGCTACAACCGCAACGTGCTGCTGACCGGCCAGGTCGCCGACGACGCCACGCGCGCGGAAGCGTCGACCATCCTGGCCGAGGTTCCGAACGTGCGCGGCGTCAGCAACGAAACCGAGATCGCCGGCGTATCGTCCCTGACCGAACGTTCGAACGACGCGCTGATCACGTCCAAGGTGAAGGCACGCATCCTCGATTCGCAGCGTGTGTCGGCCAACCACGTGAAGGTCGTGACCGAAATGAGCAAGGTCTACCTGATGGGGCTGCTGACCGAAACCGAAGCGAAGGCGGCAAAGGAAGTCGCCGCCTCGACCGGCGGCGTGCGCAAGGTGGTTGCGATCTTCGAGATCGTCACACCGGACGAAGCACGCCGCATGGACCAGGCCAGCGGCAAGTAACGGCGTCTTCGAGCATTGGCCTCCGCACCGCCCAGTGCGTCAGGCCGACGGGCAGCGCCTCTTTTCGCGGCGGTCGTCCGGCGCCTCGCCTGTCACGACGACGGAGCCGGCGCCCGGTCGCTGCGCCATCGGCTACCGGGTCAGCCAGCCGTTGATCGACGCGATCTCGGCCTCATCCAGTGCGCCGACCAGACTCTTCAGCCGCACCCGGGCAAGAATGTACTGGTAACGTGCCGAAGCGAGATCGCGTCTGACATTCATGCGCTGCTGCTGCGCGTTGAGTATGTCGATCTGGCTGCGCGTGCCCGCCTGAAAACCCTTCTGGTTGGAGAACACGGCCTGATCGGCCGAGCGTTCGGCCCGTTCCAGCGCACGCACCTTGAGTACCCCCTCGCTGATGCTCTGGAATTCCTTGCGGATCTGCATTGAGATTTCGCGCCGACGCGCCTCGTACTGCTGCTCGAATTTGTCGATATTGGCGATTGCCTGACGCGTCTGCGATACGGTGTAACCGCCGGCGAACAGCGGAACGGTCACCTGCACCCCGATCTGCGAAGTCTCGTAACGGGTGTTGATCGACACATTGTTTTCGCTCCGGCTGTTGCTGGCTTGCGCCACCAGGTCGACCGTCGGCATATGCCCGGCACGCGCCTTTTCCAGCTCCTGCCGCGCTGCCGCGATATTCGCCCTCAGCGCGCGCAGTTCCGGATTGACCGCCTCGCCACGCGCGATCCATTCCTCGGCGCTGGCCGGCAGCGGCGCCTGCAGCAGCATCCGCCCCGAATCGAGCAGGGACAGGTATTCCACCGGTTCGTTCACGATGGTCTGCAACTGGCGTTTCGTGAAACCGAGGTTCTGCTGCGCTTCGAGTTCCTGTGCAATCAGCATGTCGTAGCGCGCTTCGGCATCGTCTATGTCGGTGCGCGTGCCCTGCCCTGCGGCCAGCGCCCGCCGCGCACCCTGCAGTTGCTGGTCGTAGGCCTCCTTCTGCGCCTGCACCAGACCGTACTGATCCTGTGCCATCAGCGCCTCGAAGTAGGCCGTTGCCAGCCGGACCAGCAGATCCTGGGTACTGGAGTCGAAAGCGGCATCCGCGCTTTCGACCTGTGACTGTGCCTGGCGGTACTGGGCGAAGTTGTACTTGCGGTAGATGGGCTGACGCAGGGTCAGCACGTAGTTGCTGCTGGTGTAGTCATAAGAATCGCTGACCGTCCGGCCCAACACGTTCTGGGTGTCACGGTCCGTGCTGTTGCGGCTGCGGGCAAGGCTCATCGACACATTGGGCAGCAGCTGCGCAAACGCCTGCGGCACGGCTTCGCGACTGGCGTCGGTCTGGGCACGGGACGCCTGGTAGGCAGCGTCCTGCCGCAGCGCCAGATGAAAGCCCTGCAGGAGGTCGAGCGCAGCAGCCGGCGATGTCGCAATCACTGCGGCCATGGCGACCAGCAGTGCCACAGGCCATGACCGTCGACGCGCACCTCGCGTGAAAGCTGGCGTTCGACTCATCACTCTTCCTTCATCGACGCGGCAAGGCGCTTCAGGAACGGATGCAGCAGGTAGGTCAGCACGGTCCGCTCCCCGGTCCGTATCACCACCTCGCCCGGCATGCCGGCCTGCAGCTGGCGCGTCCCCAGTTGCTTCATGCCTTCGGGGGTGACTGACACGCGCGCCAGATAGTAGGCAACGCTGGTCTGCGGATCGACGATCAGGTCAGCTGAAATCGAGTCAAGTTTTCCGTGCACGACGAGCGACGGAGAATGCGCGAAGGACGAGAAGCGCACATCGGCATCCATGCCGGCCCGGACGCGATCGATCATGTGCGGCGGCACCCTCGTTTCCAGCAGCAGCCGGTCATTCTGCGGCACGATTTCCATCAGTTTCTGGCCAGGCGTGATCACGCCGCCAACCGTCTGTGCCACCAGCCCGATCACCTGGCCGTCGGCCGGCGCACGCACGGTGGTACGCGCCAGCTCGTTGCCCGACGCCCGGAGTTTCTCGGCATCCGCCTGCACCTCCCGGCGCACGTCGGCAAGCTGCGCGTCGACCTCCTTGCGGTATTCCTGCCGGCGCTGCACGACACGCAGTTTCATCTCGGCGACCGAACGCCGCGCCCGCTGGATGCTGCCCTCGATGTCGGCCATCGAGCCGACCGACTCCGATGCCATCCGCTCGAGTTCGAGCTGCTTGTTGCGTGGGGCATAGCCATCGGCGACCAGCTCGCGCAGCCCCCTCAGCTCCTCTTCATAGAACCGGAGCTGGGACCGGCGGCTGGCCAGCATGCCCTCATAGCCGCGGATCGATGCCTCCTGTCCCTGCATTGACTCCTGCATCGCCTGCAGTTCAGCCTGCAATGCGTTGCGACGCGAATGGAAGATGCTGAGCTGATTGTCCATCGTCTGCCTGACCAGAGGATCGGTGGCAGCCTGTGTTAGGTCGTCGTGAAATCTCACCGACGGCAGTTCGGCCTGCTCCGCAGCCAGCCTGCCTTCGGTCGCCCGCAGCGTCAGATAGGTCTGGCGGACCGCCGAGAAATTCGCCTGCGTCACCGCGTCGTCGATACGCAGCA
>DATCUL010000435.1:0-1700 GCA_036567405.1 Methyloversatilis sp.
CCCCAGCCATTCGAGATCGCGCACCAGACCGGCACCGTCGGTGTTGTCGCCGGCGATGGCATCACCGCCGATCATGAAGGTGTTCACCGCGCCGGCCAGTCGCGCGCGTTCGCTCAGGCGGTCGGCCAGACGCCAGGCCTCTTCCTTGAACGGCACCGTGATGTTGAGCCCGCGACCACCGGCGGCGCGGAACGCCGCGACGGTTGCGGCAAAGCCGTCAAGCGGCGCCAGCAGCGCTTCGTAGCTCATGTCCTGGCCGGTCTGCGCGGCAAAGGCAGCATGGATGGATGGCGATTTGCTGTGCGCGATGGGGTGGCCGATGACGGCGTAACGGTCGGTCATGAGAAGGTCTAGCGTGATTCGAGCTGGTCGCCCTGGGTGAAGCTCCAGGTGCGGGTGATCGACAGGATTTCGAATTCGCGCCGGATGTCCGGCGGGAAGGGCGCGTACGGTGCGGCCATGCGCACGATGCGGATCGCCGCTTCGTCGAGCAGCGGCTGGCCCGACGAGCGGTTGAGCTCGATGTGCTCGATCTCGCCGTCGGAGCGGATTTCGACCGTCAGCGTCAGGTTGCCGTAGATGCGGCCACGCGCGGCGCTCGGATAGTTCAGGTTGCCGATGCGTTCGACCTTCTGCCGCCAGTCCTCGATGTACTGCGCGAACCGGTACTCCCTGGTGCGCGCACCGACAAACTTCTTGCGCGGGCGCTTGTTGTAGTCGTCGACGTCGCGCGCGATCTCGGCTTCCATGCGCGCCATCGCCATCGCACGGGCGGCCAGGTCATCGCCGGTCAGCGCATGCAGCGGCTGCGGCGTGGGCTCGAGCTGTTCGAGCTTGCGTTCGTCCGACCGCACTTCGGACTTGGCCGGCGTACTC
Source organism: Methyloversatilis sp. (assembly GCA_036567405.1). Taxonomy (GTDB): domain Bacteria; phylum Pseudomonadota; class Gammaproteobacteria; order Burkholderiales; family Rhodocyclaceae; genus Methyloversatilis. The sequence continues at coordinate 877 of DATCUL010000435.1, forward strand.
GACAGCAGCTTCTGCTGCACCGTCTCGAGTTCCTGTACCCGCTGCTGGGTATCCACCAGCTGGTCTCCGGCCTTGTCGCGGCGGCTGGCCGGCAGGGGCGTCTTCGCGCGGTGGTCCTGATCGGTATTGCCGCCGCCATCGAGATTGGCCTGTGCCAGGGCCTGCGCCTCGACCGGCTTCTGCTTGCTGCGCGCATTGACGAGCACCACCTCGAGTACCTGGTCGCGCGCCTTCTGTTTAGGCTTGATGTCGGGCGCGAAATTGATCGCCAGCACGAAGGCGTGCACCAGGATGGAGATCGCAATGCCGACTGCCAGCGGCGGCAGCGGCGGTTCGGCGACGGCGGCCATCGCGGGGATGCCACCGGTCAGCACGGCGCGTTCACGTGTTCGGGCGACATCGGGCTGCTTGCGGACGGCGGCACTTTTTCTGGGCATGGGGCGGGATTTTACAGTCGGGCGGTGAATTACCGCCGCCCTGCCGACAATCTCGATCGTGCGCGACGCCGGAGCACTGGCCTGCTCGCCTATACTGCGGCGTTTTGTGCGCTGCAAACTCCATGGATCCTCTGCTGATCAAGGCCCTGATACTCGGCATCATCGAAGGGCTGACCGAATTCCTGCCGATCTCCAGTACCGGTCACCTGATCATCGCCGGCAGTCTGCTCGGCTACACCGATGTCACCAGCCGCGTCTTCAAGATCGTCATCCAGCTGGCCGCGATACTGGCCATCTGTTGGGAATACCGTCGCAAGATAGTCGATGTCTGCTCCGGACTCGGTCGCGAACGACAGGCCAACCGCTTCGTTCTGCTGCTGCTGATCG
>DATCUL010000436.1:0-4521 GCA_036567405.1 Methyloversatilis sp.
AGCAGGCTGCGGCGCGACGGCGAGGCGAGGGCGGACCGGGAATGGCTCAAGTGGGTCTCCAGCGTCAGCACACGATGTTGATCAGACGGCCGGGCACGACGACGACCTTCTTCGCCGCCTTGCCTTCCATGAATTTCTGCGCCGCCTCGCTGGCCAGCGCCTGTGCCTCGATCACGTCCTTCGACGCGTCGGCCGCCACGCGCAGGCTGCCGCGCAGCTTGCCATTGACCTGCAGCATCAGTTCGACCTCGTCCTGTACCAGCGCCGATTCGGCCGGCTCCGGCCACGGTGCGTTCAGGATGTCGTCGCCGAAGCCCAGGTCGCGCCACAGCACGTGCGTGATGTGCGGACACAGCGGCGACAGCACGCGCAGCAGGATGGACAGACCCTCGCCGATGACTTCGGCGGCCAGCGCGCCGTCGCGCGGCGCTTTCTCCAGCGCGTTGAGCATCTTCATCGCGCCCGAGGCCACCGTGTTGAACTGCTGCTTGCCCAGGTCGTAGCTGGCCTGCTTCAGCACCAGATGCAGTTCGCGCCGCAGGTCGGCCAGCGCGGCCGGCAGCTTGGCCGAATCGAGCGACGGCCTGGCCGGCAGCAGCGCGCGCAGTTCGGCGCCGAAGCCCTGGCCGAACGCCCACACGCGCTTCAGGAAGCGGTGTGCGCCCTCGACGCCGGCGTCGTTCCATTCCAGAGTCTGCTCCGGCGGGCTGGCGAACATCATGAAGAAGCGCGCGGTGTCGGCGCCGAATTCGTCGATCAGGGCCTGCGGATCGACGCCGTTACGCTTGGACTTGGACATCGTGCCCATGCCCTGGAAGTCGACCGCCTGGCCGTCGGCCTTCAGCGTGGCGCCGGTGATGCGGCCGGCCTCGTCGCGCACCGGTTCGATCTCCTCCGGCGCGTAGTACTCGATGCCGCCCTTGTCGGTGCGGCGCGAGTAGATGTGGTTCAGCACCATGCCCTGCGTCAGCAGCCGGGCGAACGGTTCGGTCACCGTGGTCAGGCCCATGTCGCGCATCACCTTGGACCAGAAGCGCGAGTACAGCAGGTGCAGGATGGCGTGCTCGATGCCGCCGATGTACTGGTCGACCGGCATCCAGTAGTTGGCGCGTTCATCGACCATGGCCTGGTCATTGCCGGCCGAGCAGTAGCGCGCGTAGTACCAGCTGGAATCGACGAAGGTGTCCATCGTGTCGGTTTCGCGCTTGGCCGGCGCGCCGCATGTCGGGCAGGCGACGTTGATGAAGTCGTCGCGCTTCAGCAGCGGATTGCCCGAACCGTCGGGAATGCAGTCTTCAGGCAGCACCACCGGCAGCTGGTCGTCCGGCACCGGCACGTCGCCGCAGTGGTCGCAGTGGATGATCGGAATCGGGCAGCCCCAGTAGCGCTGGCGCGATACGCCCCAGTCGCGCAGGCGCCACTGCACCTTCTTTTCGCCCCCCTTTGCGGCGAGGTCGGCGGCGACCGCATCGACCGCGGCCTCGTAGCCCAGCCCGTCGTAGCGGCCGCTGGCGGTGCACACGCCGTCCTTCGAGCCGTACCACTCGGCCCAGGCGTCAGTCGAGAAAGTCTTGTCGCCGAGCGCGATCACCTGGCGGATCGGCAGGTCGTACTTCTTCGCGAAGCCGAAGTCGCGCTCGTCGTGCGCCGGCACCGCCATCACCGCGCCGTCGCCGTAACTCATCAGCACGTAATTGCCGACCCACACCGGCACCGCTTCGCCGGTCAGCGGGTGGGTGACGGTCAGCCCGGTCGGCAGGCCTTCCTTCTCCATGGTCGCCATGTCGGCCTCCATCACCGAGCCGTGCTTGCACTTCTCGATGAAGGCGGCCAGTTCCGGGTTCGACGCCGCGGCATGGGTGGCCAGCGGATGTTCGGCTGCCACCGCGCAGAAGGTGACGCCCATGATGGTGTCGGCGCGCGTGGTGAACACCCACAGCCTGCCGTCGTCGATCAGCGCGCCGCTGTCGTCACGGATGTCGTGCGTGAAGGCGAAGCGCACGCCGGTGCTCTTGCCTATCCAGTTCGCCTGCATGGTCTTGACGCGCTCGGGCCAGCCGTCGAGCGTGTCCAGATCGTTCAGCAGTTCGTCGGCGTACTGCGTGATGCCCAGGTAGTAGCCCGGAATCTCGCGCTTCTCGACCAGCGCGCCGGTGCGCCAGCCGCGGCCGTCGATCACCTGCTCGTTGGCCAGCACGGTCTGGTCTATCGGGTCCCAGTTGACCGTCTGCGTCTTCTTGTAGGCGATGCCCTTTTCCAGCATGCGCAGGAACAGCCACTGGTTCCACCGGTAGTAGGAGGGCTGGCAGGTGGCGAGTTCGCGGCTCCAGTCGATGGCGAAGCCGAGCGACTGCAGCTGCTTCTTCATGTACGCGATGTTGTCGTACGTCCACTTCGCCGGCGGCACCTTGTTCTGGATCGCCGCGTTTTCGGCCGGCAGGCCGAAGGCGTCCCAACCCATGGGCTGCAGCACGTTGTAGCCGCGCATGCGGTGGAAGCGCGTCAGCACGTCACCGATGGTGTAGTTGCGCACATGCCCCATGTGCAGCTTGCCCGACGGGTAGGGGAACATCGACAGGCAGTAGTACTTGGGCTTCGTGCCGTCTTCGACGGCGCGGAAAGCCTGCGTGTCGTCCCAGTATTTGCGGGCAGCGGCCTCGATGGCGGAAGGCTGATAGGCGGGTATCTGTTTTTCTTGCATGACGCGGGTTGCGGCGGATGGTTTGGCGCCGGATCGGCGTGAACCCGCGATTATAGGCTGCTGCCGGCTCGGGCTGAGGCCCGGCTTCCTGACGGGGCGTCCGTATCTGCGGCGCAGAACGCAGGTTCTGACAGTGCAACCCTTCCCGTTGAGCCTCGTGCCGCGTTGCGGGCAGTGAAAATCGCACCTGTATCGGGACTCGCGAAGCAGTGCTTCGCGTTTCACCGCAGGACTGCGTCCAGCGGTGATACCACTCCGAAACGGGGCTCGCCGCGTTCTGCGGCTCGCTGGCTTTGCGTTCGTAAGGCAGTGCCTTGCGTATCACCGCAGGACTGCGTCCAGCGGTGATACCACGCAAAGCCCTCCCCGGTTCAGGACGTGGGTGTAGATCATGGTGGTGCTTACGTCGGCGTGGCCCAGCAGTTCCTGGACGGTGCGGATGTCGTAGCCGGACGCAAGCAGGTGGGTGGCGAATGAATGGCGAAGGGTATGTACCGAAACCGGCCGGGTGATGGCAGCGTCCCGCACGGCAAGTTGCAGCGCGCGCTGCAGCGACTTTTCGTGCATGTGGTGGCGTCTGACGATGCCGGTGCGCGGATCGACCGAATTGTTATCGGCCGGGAAAACCCAGAACCAGCCCCAGGACCGGCCGGCGTTGGGGTACTTCCGTTCCAGTGCGTGCGGCAGATAGACCCCGTTCTCGTTCGCGGCGCGGTCCCGGTCGAAAACCAGCCGTGCCCGCGCCAACTGCTCGGAAAGAGGCGCCAGCAATCCCGCCGGCAGCAGCGTGACCCTGTCCTTGTTGCCCTTGCCCTCGCGAATCAGTATTTCCCGTCGTTGCAGATCGACATCCTTCACCCGCAGGCGAAGGCATTCCATCAAACGCATGCCCGAGCCATACAGCAGGCGGGCCATCAAACCGTGCCGTCCCTCCATCGGGGTAAGGATCCGCATGACTTCGTCGCGGTTCAGCACGGTTGGCAGGCGCTTGGGCTTCTTCGGCCGTACGACCTGATCGAGCCAGGGCAACTGGATGCCAAGCACCTCCCTGTATAGGAAAAGCAGGGCAGAAAGGGCTTGCTGCTGAGTTGCCGCGGCTACATCCCGCTGCGACACGAGATGAGACAGAAATGCCTCAACCTCAGGGCCACCCATGTCGGCCGGATGGCGGATGTCGTGAAAGCGGATGTAGCGTCTCACCCACGCGACATACGATTTTTCGGTGCGCACGCTATAGTTGCGCAGCCGAATCGCATCGCGCATGCGATCAAGCAGCCTCGGTGCCTGCCCGCCTGCGGCCTCTTTCTGAAAGGTGTCCGGTTTCATGGATCATTTCGTACTGTACGTAAACACAGCTATAGACGGGAAACGCTGTGTATGCAATACGAATTCGGTGTCCGGTTTGCAGGTCATAGCGGACACCGGGTGTTCTTACCCGACGTTTATGACGTCGACTTCACGTTGGGCCCCATACCCTTCATCATCGGGAGAATTGGAATGAACAGGATATTTGCCACCATGCTCTTGGCCATCCTTGCGTATGGCTCCGCTTCACAAGCATTTGGCGAGTGTAACGAAGATACAAAGAGTTATATCCAAAAGTCGGGTGGAAATAGGGAGGCCACTATAGCCCATACGAGAAAACTGGTTGCAAATGCGAAGCTCAACCAAAGTGGTCCATTTTGGAAATTGCCAAAACAAAAACGCCAAGAAATGTTTGATGCAATGGACGAGGATGCTAATGGTCTGATAGCTGACATTCAATCCTGTTCTGAAGGCGATTTGGCATCAATCGCCCCCAAGGCAAAAGGAACCCAATC
>DATCUL010000437.1:0-2989 GCA_036567405.1 Methyloversatilis sp.
TGAGCAGGGCGTCGAGGATGACGATGCGGCTGCGCGCGAAGCCGCGCGACGCGACTTCCTCGCGTACCCGCTTGTCCATCGCCACGCGCACGGTTTCGTACAAATCGCGTTGGCGGCCGGTCAGCTCGACCGTGCGCAGCACTTCGGTCTTGGGCGGCAGTTCCTTCGCCACGTCATCCTTGCGCCGGCGCAGGATGAAAGGTGCGACCCGCTTTGCCAGCAGTTCGCGGCGGATCAGGTCGCCGTGCTTTTCGATCGGCGTGCGCCAGGCGCGGGTGAAGTCCTTCGATTCGCCGAGAAAGCCGGGCAGCAGGAAGTCGAACTGGGCCCACAGTTCGCCCAGGTGGTTCTCCATCGGCGTGCCGGTCAGGCACAACCGGTGCCGGGCGCGCAACAGGCGCACCGCGCGTGCCGCCTGGCTGCCGGCATTCTTCACGGTCTGCGCCTCATCAAGGATCAGCAGGTGGTAGTCATGCGCCGCGAGCTTCTCGTGGTCGCGCCACAGCAGCGGGTAGGTGGTCAGGCAGACGTCGTGCTGCGGGATGCGTTCGAAGTGTGCGCTGCGGTCCGGACCATGCAGCTTGAGCACCGAAAGCTGCGGCGCGAATCGTGCGGCCTCGCGCTGCCAGTTGAACACCAGCGATGTCGGCAGCACCACCAGTGCCGGCCGGTCGAGCCGGTCGGCCAGTTTTTCGGTCAGCAGATGGGCCAGCGTCTGCGCGGTCTTGCCCAGCCCCATGTCGTCGGCCAGGATGCCGCCCAGATCGTGTGCCCTCAGGTGCTGCAGCCAGGCCAGGCCTTCTCGCTGGTAGGGCCGCAGTGCGATGCCGAACCCCTCCGGTTCGGCGACCGGGGCGACGCCATGCATGCCGCGCAGGCGCTGCAGCCATGTGTCGAGCGACTGGAAACCGGCGCGTGACCAGCTGTCGTCCAGCACCTCGGCCAGCCGTGGCGCGTCCATGCGCGACACCTGCAGCGGTCCGCCGCCCGGGTGGTCGAACAGGTCGACCAGAGTGCGTGCCAGCGGCTTGATGCGCCCGGCCTGCACCACGATGCGCTCGCCTTCCGGCGTATACAGCTCGGTGGTTTCGTCATCGCGCATGCGGTCAAGCGCGACCGGGTCGAGCCAGCGACCGTCGCGCCTGAACAAGGCGTGCAGCAGCGGGGCGAGGTCGAGCCGGCGGCCCGCCACGTCAATGCCGAGCGACAGCTCCAGCCAGCCGGCACCGCCCTCGTCCAGATCGGCGTGCCAGTCGTCGACCACCAGCACGCGGTGGCGGAAGTCGGGCGGACAGTCGATCTGCCAGCCGGCGGCAGCGAGCGTGGCGGCCGTGTCGGCGAAGAAACGCGCCCAGGCTTCTTCGCTGTCCAGCCCGAGTGCGCCGATCGGCAGCGAGGCGTGCATCTGCAGCCAGCGTGCCTGCACTGGCGCGAAGCCGGCCGAAGCCAGTGCGGCCAGGGCGCTGGCTTCGGCGTCCCGGTTGCGCGTCACGCGTACCGCGCGGCCGTTGGGCAGCGTCGCGAGGTCGGAGTGGTCGGTGGCGGAAAAGCGCGCGGTGCCGTATTCCAGCGTGACGGTCGCGATGTCGTAAAGCGCGTGGCCGAGCGCCTTGTCGTAGTGCCGGTGCGGCTTGACGTGCCAGACCGGCAGTGTCGCCAGATGCAGCACCGGGCGCAGCGTGGCGGTCAGTGCCGGCAGCCGGCTCGCATCGCGGCCGAGCGGCGAGGGCAGCGATGGCGCCGCCTGTTCCAGCGCCTCGGCGACCAGTGGCAGTTCGGCCGGCGACAGCACCGGCAGTTCGAGTACCGCCTGCACGGCCGGCCGCGCCGGATGGGTGATTTCGCCGGCCGTGCCGCGTTCCAGGTCGAGATACCAGGGCGGGTCGGTCGGCAGCACATAGTCGGCTGGCGGTTCGCACAGCAGCAGTGCGCGCACACCCAGTTTCTCGGTCTGCCAGTCGAGCTGGCCGGCGCGTGGCTCGCCGGCTGCCAGATGCCGGGCATGGCTGTCCCGGCCCGGTTCCTCCGGTTCGGTGACGAATACCCGCCCGGTTTCGAGTGCGGCGCGCAGCACGGCCAGACCGTCGCTGCCGCGCAGCTCGAACGGCACGAAGGCGCTGCCCGAACGCTTGCGTATCGCGTCGCGCAGGATGCGGAATACCGGCAGGTCGCTGTCCTGCACGAAGGATGGTGGCTTGAGCAGCGCCTGTTCGAAGTTGAACCAGGGCTGGCCGTCGCCGGTGAAGGCGCCGTCGCGGCCCAGGTGGGCCTTGAGCAGCCTGAATTCGGGCGTCAGCGCGCGCCGGGTCAGCACCAGATAGATCACGGCGTCGCGCACCGTGCGCGTGGCGGGCGCCGCGTTTTGCTGTTCAGCCAGCCGGCGGCCGAGGTTCTGCGCCCAGCGCAGCACTTCGGTGCGCGGTTTTTCTATCAGTTCGCCCTGTTTCTTCGCCGCCAGCAGCAAGCCGACCGCGTGCTTGCAGCGGTTGCCGACCGGGCACGAGCAGCGGGTGGCGATTTCCAGCGTGCGTTCGCCGAAGTACTCGCGCCGCTCCAGGCGCACCGACACCTGGTAGGGCTGCGGGCGGGAGCCGCGCACCAGCGCGCGCAGCGTAGGTCCGCTGACCTCGATGTCGCCGACCCGTGACACGTAATGGCTGCCGTGCGTGATCGTGTCTTCGGAGAACAGTTCGCCCAGCATGCGGCTGTCGAGCTGAGTCAGCAGGCGGGTGAGTTCCATCGCGTGGCGGCGCGTGCGGACGAAAAAAACGGACGCAGGATTGTAAACCCTGCATCCGCCGGTGTCGTCGGGAGGCCCTCGTCGGACGTGTATCAGCTGCGCGGGCGATGACCCCGCTCGTTGTCGGTCAGCGTCGTGCCCGAACCCCAGCTCACATGCCGGTGCAGCATGTTGGCCGCGTCGAGTGCCGCCTCGGTGCTGCCGGCGACGACGGCGAACATGCCCTGGCCGCCCGGCTCCACATGTACC
>DATCUL010000438.1:0-3078 GCA_036567405.1 Methyloversatilis sp.
CGTGGTCGTAACGCTTGGAGATGTGTTCGCTCATGTCAGTGCATTCCGGATATTTGCGTCAAGGTCCGACCCGCTGTCGGCGTAAATGTTCGTGGGTTGCCGGTCACGCCTGCAGCGTACGCACGCCGGTTGCCGACGAGACCAGTGCGAGATCGGCACGGCGCCGTGCAAACAGTCCGTTGGTGACCGTGCCGGTCAGGTGGTCCAGTTCGCTTTCCAGCGCCACCGGGTCGGTGATCTTCAGACCGGCAACGTCCAGGATGACGTTTCCGTTGTCAGTGACGAAACCTTCGCGCAGCTTCGGTATGCCGCCAAGGCGGGTCAGCGCGCGCGCGACCAGCCCGGCCGCCATCGGAATGACTTCCACCGGCAGCGGAAAGCGACCCATCACATCGACGCATTTGGAATCGTCGGCGATGCAGACGAAGCAGTCCGATGCGGCAGCGACTATCTTTTCTCGGGTCAATGCGCCGCCGCCACCCTTCATGAGGTGCAGGCCGGGATCTATCTCGTCGGCACCGTCGACGTAGACCGGAATGCGCCGACCCGAGGCGATCACCTCGTCGAGAGTCAGTACCGTGATGCCGTGACCGCGCAGGCGCGCGGCCGATGCTTCGGAACTGGCGACGGCGCCGGCAATCCGGATCTGCTCGGACGCCAGCAGGTCGATGAAGTGATTGGCGGTCGAGCCGGTGCCGACACCGAGCAGTTCGCCCTCGATCACATGGGGCAGGGCAGCGCGGGCGACCGCTATCTTGAGTTCGTCGGGTGTCATGGTGTCGGGCAATATCCGGTGGTTATCCCGCATGTTCGTCGGAATGCACGAACGCCTTGTAGGCGAGATGTGGCAGCAGCTGATAGAGCGGCATTCTAAGCCAGTGGCTGCGTGCGTAAAGGATTTGCCGACGTGCGCGTCGCCACGGCGAGTCGCTGCTCGGGTGCAGCGGGTACATCGAGGCGTCGATCAGGTGATCCGTCAGGCGCCCCATCCAGCGCGACGACAGGCGACGCGTACTTTCGTCACGGACTGCTTCCGGGACGCCGGTACCGAACACGCGCTGCGAGAAATGGATGGCGAGCAGCACGGGATACTCGAGCTGGTGCTGGCCGGCGCGTGGCAGCAGCGCGTCCCAGAAGCCGTCGGCCGGTGCGAACTCACCCAGCAGGCAGTGCAGGTCATACAGGTCGCGCAGCCCCTTCTGCAGTTCGCCGAAGAACAGGTGGCAGGCCGAGTGCATCACCATGTCCACCGGCGTGAGCACGTGGAATATGTCCGGGCTGTACGGGATCTGCACCGGCCGGGCATCCGCGATCAGCTGTGCCGCGTCCGGTATGTGGCCGGAAGTCGGCGGCACGATGGTGTGATGCAGGTCGATCACCGTCCCGCGTGTGCGGTGCTCGACCGGCGGCAGTTCGTGCATCCACTCCCGGTAGTAGCGCTGGTCGTAGGCATTCAGGTGGGTCGGCAGCCAGCCACGCCTGAACAGCCCGCCTTCGGCCTGTTTGATCACGCTTTTCGCAACCATCAGGTCGATGTCGTTGAAGACGCGCGACCGCCCGGCCAGCAGGCCGGTCGCCGCGTAGGCGGCACCCTTCAGCAGCAGCACCGGCTGCCCGAGATCCTGTAGTGCGGCGCCGATCACCGCCAGTTCATTCAGCAGCGATGCCTTGTGCAGTGCTGCCAGGCGCAACGCCGCATCCAGGTGAAAGCGCACTGCGGCCGGCACCTGCTCCATGCGTCCGGCGGCCAGAAGGCGTTCGGCTAGCTGGCCCAGCAGGTCGCTGGTGCGCGCCTGGCCGATCAGCGCTTCCCAGTCGCGGCAATCAAAATCTTCTATTAAATCGGGGGTGACGAGTGTTCTCGCCAGATGCGTGTCCGTTTTTCGGCTCATGGTGTCTCGACGTGCGAGCCAGCCGGCCCGGACACGAACTGTTGTGCGCTTCAGCTGCGGCGGGAGCAGATGGATTCCAGCTCCGGCACGATTTGGTCGAGTGACCCGTAGCGCGCAGTGTAACCGTCGCATGCGTCCACAAGCCGCCCCATCGCTTCGAAGCCGGTCGTGCCGAGCCGCGGGTAGTTGAAGGAGTTGTTCACCAACTGCATGAAGGTCTGGGCCTTGCCGGTCTGCTCGATCTCGAAGGAGCTGCCGACGCCGAATTTCGGGAACAGTATCCAGCGCGGCTGAACCTTCAGCAGGGCTGCGTCCAGGCTGGCCGCCGGCGGGCGCATGTGGGCAACCGTGCCTTTGGCCGTGTCGTAGGCGATCGGGCCGATGACGGCATCCGGCGACATCTTCCGGACCAGATCGATCGACTGGTTCTTCAGGCTGATCGGCCGGGGCAGAGGCGTCAGCAGGCCGTCGTCGAGTCCGACCATGGCCAGCTCGTCGGACAGCAGTCGCCAGCCGCGTAGCGCCAGTCCGGCGCACAGCGTGCTTTTGCCGGAACCGGGCGGCGCCGCCATGATGAGGCCGGCGCCGTCGCGTTCGAGCACGGCTGCGTGGATGATCAGCGAGTGCTGTGCGTGGTTGGTGAACACCCAGTTCAGCCCCCACTCGAGCATCGCGAATGCCTGTTCGCCCGGCAGCGGCTTGAACGGCTGCATGCCTTCGAAGCGGAAGATCGCCTGCGGGCGGATCAGGCGACGGACGCCGCTGGAACTGCTGACTTCAACCGGAAAGTCACAGAATTCGTCCTGTCCGGCAAGCGGGAAATCGGCGTACAGGGTGCGTATGCCGCGAGCCACCGGGCGTATGTCCGAGCGGATGCCGGCCACGAAGCCGCCCAGGCGGACGCGCAGACCGGATGGGCTGCGCAGCCGGGCCGCCAGTTCGGCGTCGGTCAGATCGGAGATGTGGCTGGAAGAAGCCAAGGAAATGGAGGCGCGCGCCCTGGTTACGGTGTGGCGTGCACGATGCCGTGATCGGACAGATTGGACAACAGGTCTGCGACTTCCTGAAGGTCGGAAAACGCTTCGTGACGCTCGGTGTGAATGGTGGATGCCGTGGCCGGCTTGAGCCGGAGCACGTCGATCACCGCACCGGCCTGCGGCGACAGCATCCAGGTGAACGATTCGCG
>DATCUL010000439.1:0-3432 GCA_036567405.1 Methyloversatilis sp.
TCGCCGACCACCGCCGTGCTCCAGAAATCGGGCTGCTGATTGGCAGCCGCATCGAGACGCGCGCGCTCGCAGCCGGCACGCACGGCGTCCGCCCAGCCCTCGGGCAGTGCCCGGCTGCGACGTCCGAGGCGCAACTGGGCAAGACGCGCAGTCCACAGGTTGATGAAGGCGTAACTGTCCCAGGCCGATGCCCCGTCGTCACGGGACAGATCGAGCGCGCGGCCGTATTCGCGCGCCATGTCCTCCAGCGCGGCACGGCGTTCGTCGCCTTCGAGCATCCAGGCCAGACGCTTGAATGCGCTGCCGAGCAGCGCGCAGCGCTCGGCGGTCGGCTTGAGCCGCACCAGATCGCCGATGGCCTGACGGATGCCGGCGACCAGCGGCTGCACCGCCCCGGCATCGTGCCGGGCACGCAGGCCGGCCCAGATGTCGTCGGACGCGCGCACCCGGAAGTTGGCCGACTGTTCGATCACTCGCAGCGGACAGTCGCCATCGTCCGCCTCACGCGCCCGGTCCAGCCAGGCGGCTGCCAGCGCATAACTGCCGGCTTCACCGAAGCACAGGCCGACGGCCGCGGCGACGTCCGCCCGCGCCTGCCATGCTTCGCGCACACCGGCGGGAATCCGCTCGGTGAAGGCGCGAAGCCAGGCCGACGGGTCCGCCTCCGGCGCGCCACGGCCGGCGATCTTCAGCGCGGCAGTGCGGTTGTCGATCGCCGCCACCAGTTCGGATGGCGTGTTGAACATGGCCGGTGCCACGTCACGCCGTGCCGGACCCGACGGATCGAGCCGGTAATCCGGGTCGCCGTAGCACTGGTAGGCACCCCAGGTATTCACCGCCGGATGGCGCGACCACGCGGCCTCGCGCGCGATGCGCACGGCGTCGCCGAAGCCGCGGCCGTCGAGCAGGCTGTTGTAGAGGTTTTCCGCGAAACAGCGCGCGGCCGCATCATCCACCGCCCAGCCGGCGGCGACAACAGCGCGCACGCCCATGCGGATGAACTGCATCGCCAGATTGGCGGCCAGCCGGTTCAGGTCGGGCACGTCGTCCGGCCGCATCACGCTCTTGCCGAGGTGGCAGCAGTTGATGAACACCAGTTCCGGCACGTAGCGCATCTGTTCGACGTCGCCCGGCGTCAGGAACCAGCCGTCACCGATCACCATGCCCGACACCTTGCGGGTGGCCGGTGCACCTTCGGCGACTCCGGCCGGATCGACCGCGACCGGCACCTCGTATTCGTGCACGCCGTGGCCGGCCAGGTGCAGGATGCGCCAGCTGTCCTGGTGCAGCGCCGCCATGATGGCGCGGCCCTCGGCATTGATCAGTTCGGTCACCGCGTAGTCGCCGGCAGCGAGCGCGCGTGCCACTGCCTGCGCTTCGGCCGCCGCGTCGGGCAGCTGCGAAAAGCCGTGGCCCAGCGGCGCAGGATCTCCGATCACCAGCGCGCTGGCGCGACTTGCGCCGAGCGGCCGTTCGCGGAACTGGGCGGTACGCAGCTGGCGCAGCATGCCGGTGGCGACCGACGGCGGACGCTGTCCGTTCTGCCAGCGGTCCTCCAGCAGTTCCCACGGGAAACGCGCCGACACCTCGTCCACCAGCAGCACGACGCTGCGCCGCTCCGGTGCGAGCTGCTTCAGGCGCTGCGGCAGCAGCATCTCGAACAGCGTGCGCGAGGTATCGGCGTCTGCGGTACAGGATTGGCAGGCCTGGCGCACGAAGGCGTCGACCTGCTGCAACTGGCCGCCGACCAGACTGATTTCCGCCCGCGCGCGATCGGTCAGCGCGATGAAGCGCAGTTCGTCGCGCCTGGCGTCATGACTGATCTCGAGCCGGTGCCACCAGCTCGTGTCCTCGTCGAAGCAGACACGGCGGCGACCGCCGTGACCTTCGCCGAGCACCTGCTCCGGCCATGTGAAGTCGTCGGCCAGCGCGCCCGCGAGGACTTCGCGCAACGCGGCCGATGCCTGGATCGCGATGTCCTCGTACAGTTCGATGAATTCGACCTCGGCGATCGTCACCCGCTCGCCCAGCGCGCACTCGGCGAGCGCACGCTGGGCGTCGGCCGCGCCGCGCAGGATGGATTCGAGCGAATCGCGCGTGCGCATGCCGCCGGCACCGGTGCCGATCAGCAGGCTGGAAACCCGTATCGTGCGCACGCCATCGGCAGTGCCGAAACGATCGTCCGGCCATTCGATCACCTGCAGCGCAAGATCGAGCAAGGCACGGCGCACGCCCTCCTGCAACAGCCCCGGGCTGAGTTCGCCGACCTCGCCCAGACCGACCACGATGGCGCCCTGCGGGTGTTGGTGCATCTCGCGCGGAATGAACACGCCGTGCGTGCCGGCCGCGCCCGGATACCGGCCGAGCTGCAGGCTGCGCGACAGCGCGCCGTCCATGCGCCGGTCCATGCTGGCTTCCGCGCTTACGATGGTGTCGCCGGCGTAGTGCCCGAGCATCACAGGATGACAGGCATAGGTCAGCTCGCAGTGGCGCACGCGCACCGCGATCGCCTGGTGCGGCGCACGCGCCGCCTGCATGCGGGGCATTGCACCGCCGAAGCTGAAGCCGGCCATGTCCGTCTCACCCGGGATACCGTCGGCCGGCGGTGGCGGACGCAGCAGGAAGCGGTCGGGCTGCGCGACCGCGGCACGGCTGACGGCCGGCGGGGCCGACGGCAGACGCGTGGTGGTACCGGTCTGCAGCAGCTCCAGATAGCCATCGAAGGCCTTCTGCTGCGCGCACAGGAAGTCGTGCGCCGTGTCCTCGGCATACCAGACCGGCACGCCGGGCAACGCCCCGGACGCCCAGGACACCGTGCCATCGCCGCGTGCAGTGGCGACGAAATCGATGCGCTTGCGCCCGAGCGGCCACGGATCGTTCTCGTCGGCGATCTGGTAGTCGATTACCGTGGCCGGCTGGCAGCCCGCGACGTAACGGACGAAGCGCGCGTCGACCGCCGCCGCACCGATCAGCGACCACGTGGCCCGGGCATCCTTCAGCGTCGAGGCATCGACGGTATCCCAGCTCGCTCCCAGTGTCCTGCGCAATGTGTCCCAGCGTGCCGGATCGGCGAAATCCGGGTCATCGGCACCGAAGGGCAGCAGTTCGACCAGACCCGGATAGGTGCGGACGAGGTTGATGATGCCGGTCGTGCTCTGCGTGAAGTCGAGCAGCGCCAGCTTGGCCTGCGTCGGATTGTGGCCGGTGAGCCAGCGCACGGCTTCATACGAACCGGCGTTCGGCGTGCCCAGCATCAGGAAACGGCTGCCCGGCAGGCGGGTGATGCGCGCCCATGCGGCCGCGCCCCGGCCGCCGTCCGCCATCATCGCGCGCACCACCAGGCCACCCATCGAATGCGCCACCAGATGCACCGGCTGGCGTTCGGCTTCGGCGCGCGGCAGCAGCGCCTCGAGCCGCTCGGCGAGCCGGGCC
>DATCUL010000440.1:0-7624 GCA_036567405.1 Methyloversatilis sp.
CTGCGCTACTTCGGCGACGGTTTCCAGACCTCGAAGCAGATCGCCGGCAAGCGCTACTGGCGCATTCCGGTGATGGACGGCGAATTCCTGGTGCAGGACACGGCGCGCATGGTCAAGGCGGTCGGCGGCGGCAACTTTCTGGTGCTGGCCGACACCCAGATGCAGGCACTCGAAGCGTGCGAGGCGGCCATCGTTGAAATGAGCAAGCTGCGCGAGATCGTCATGCCGTTCCCGGGTGGCGTGGTGCGCTCGGGTTCCAAGGTGGGGTCCAAGTACAAGGCGCTGTCGGCCTCGACCAACGACGCCTTCTGCCCGACGCTGCGCGGTGCGACCAAGTCGGAACTCGACGAGCGCATCGGTGCGGTGCTGGAAATCGTCATCGACGGCCTGACCGATGCGTCGGTGCGCCAGGCGATGGAAACCGGCATGCGTGCGGTGTGCCGCATCGGCGCGGCCGGCGGCATCCGCCGCATATCGGCCGGCAACTACGGCGGCAAGCTCGGCCAGTTCCACTATCACCTGCGGGAGATCCTGTCATGAGCGCACTGGTGTTCACGCTGCGCAGTGCGCCGGCGCAGCGCGTCGATGTCGGCATGCTGAATCCGTCCGCGCTGGCCGGGCAGCCGGTGGCCGACATCGCCGCCATCACGCTGCATGTCGGCAAGCGCGTGCTGCGTGTCGATGAGCTGTTCGAACTGTCCGGTGACGACACTGCCGATATGGTGTTCCGTGGCGACTGCAGCCGGCTGGAGCGCATCGGTGCCGGCATGAAGGCCGGTCGCGTGACGGTCGAGGGCGATGCCGGTGCCTACGTCGGTCAGGGCCTGCTCGGCGGCACGATTTCGGTCGCCGGCAATGCCGGTGCCTTCTGTGCCACCGGCATGAAGGGCGGCCGCATCGAGGTGGTGGGTAACGTCGGCGAATCGGCCGGCGGCGCGATTCCGGGCGAAATGAAGGGCATGGCCGGTGGCCTGCTGCTGGTCGGCGGCAACGCCGGCGACCGGCTGGGCGACCGCATGCGGCGCGGCCAGATACTGGTCAGCGGCAACGCCGGCGATTACTGCGGCACGCGCATGATCGCCGGCACCATCGCGGTGGCCGGCAGCCTCGGCGCGTATCCGGGCTACGGCATGAAGCGCGGCACACTGATCGTCGACGCCTTGCCGGCGCACATGCTGCCGAGCTTCGTCGATTGCGGTGCGCACCGCCTCGGCTTCCTCAGTCTGCTGTACGCCAGCTGGAAGGGACTGCCCGGCGTGTTCGGACGGCTCGATGCCGGTGCCTGCACGGTGCGCCGTTTCATGGGCGACATGGGCGTCACCGGCCGGGGCGAACTGCTCGTCCGCAGCTGATGCCCGGGGCGGGATGGTGGCCGGATTCGGCGCGCGCGCGGGTCGATCGCAACGCGGTTGGCCGCATGGTGGTCACCGACGCGCTGCTGCGCGACTGGCTGGCCCGGCCCGAACTGGCGCTGGTCGATGACAGTTGTGCCGCCGAGCGTGCGCTGGTCGCCGGCCTGAACGGCGAACCGGCACGCATCGTCGGGTACGACGAGATCGCGGCGATCGCCGACGCCGATGCGCGCGACAACTGGTTCGCCTTCATCGCCTTCCGCGACCGCGTGCTTGCGTCGCCGGACCTCGAATCGGCCTGGCTGGAACTGTTCCTCGAAGGTCTGTCCGGGCTGGCGCCGCTGTTCGTGCCGCAACTGACGCAGATCATCCTGCATGGCCTGCTGGAGGACTGCACGGGCAACGAAGGCGCGTTGATGTGGCGCGCCGCCGAGCTGTTCTTCCGCGACCAGCGCGCCACGCCGCAATCCGGCCAGGTGCTGCTGGCCGATGCCGAGGTGCTGGGCGACTACGTGGAAACCGGCGGGCTGGGCAATCTCGGACGGCTGATCCTGCAGGCCGGCGCGACACCGCGCACCGCGCCGCTCGATGTACTCGATGCCGGCAATGCCGCCACGCTGTATGCCCGCGCAGGTCGTCGTGCTGTACTGCCGCTGAGCTTCGGTCAGCCGGCGCTGGACGCGCTGTGCCGCGTGATGGAACGCTGGATCGCCCACTTCTACGGCTGTGCGGTCACCATCGCAGCGCAGCAACAGATCGTCGACGAACACTGGGCCTGGCACATCGGACTCGACCGCGAGTCCATGGACCTGCTCAACACGTTGTACGAGGGCGGCGAGCTGGCGCCCGACCGCCTGGCGCGCATCGTCGCGCTGTTCCGCCTGGATTTCGCCGATGTCCGTGACATGCGCGCCGAACTGCGGCGCGACGGCGACGCCCGTCCGGTCTGGCTGGCGCTGGCCATGGACGAGGACGGTCTGGTCCGGATGAAGCCGCAGAACCTGCTGCTGAACCTGCCGCTGGCGGCGTCGAACTGACCTGCGGGGCGTCGTCGTTCAGGCCGGACGGTGGTCGATCCAGCCTATGCGCCCCTGTCCGGCGTCGTTCAGCCGGGCGACGAAGCGCGCGGCATCCGGTTCGGGCAGGCTGAAACGCATGTCGACCAGCGAACCGTGGCTGACCTCGATCAGCGTGGCGCCGCAGGCGTCTATTTCGCGGCGCATCAGGCCTTCGAGCGCGTAGGGCAGGGTGCAGTGCAAGGTACTCAGCCGGGTCAGCACCACCTTGGTGGCCTTGAGCAGTGCCTGCGCCACCGTGTCGGTATAGGCGCGGACGAGGCCGCCGGCGCCCAGATTGATGCCGCCGTAGTAGCGCACCACGGTCGCCAGCACGCCTTCCAGATCCTGATGGCGCAGCACTTCGAGCATCGGCCGCCCGGCGGTTCCGCTCGGCTCGCCATCATCCACCGCCGCCGACTGTCCGCCGGCCAGCAGCGCCCAGCACACGTGCGTCGCGCCGGGGTGCTGTGCCCACAGTGCCTGCACGCGCAGCTGCGCCGACGCCCGGTCGCGCATCGGCTCGACGCAGCCGATGAAACGGCTCTTCTTGATCAGCAGTTCGCTATGGACGGCGCTGGCGATGGTGTTCGGCATGGGCGCGCAGCTTACCAAAGCCGCCCCGGCGCTGACCGCCGCACCGACCGGACGTCGGGACATCGGCTTTGCGTCCGGCGCGCCGGAGCGCATCATTCGCGCCCTGCAGTCCGGAGCAGCCGTGCGGGTCGCTCCGGATGATGCGGATCGGACCGGCAACGAAAGGATGCGACATGAAGACAGGCGGATTTCCGGGGATGTTCCGATGAAGGACGCAACGACCGCCCGGCTGTTCCTGACGCTGGCCGCGCTGGGCGGCGCGCTGGCCGTGATGCTGGGCGCCTTCGGTGCGCATGCGCTGAAGGCGCGCCTCGCGCCCGACATGCTGGCGATCTACCAGACCGCGGTGCAGTATCAGTTCTGGCATGTGCTGGCACTGGCGCTGATCGGCGTGCTGGCGCGGCATATGCCCGGGTCCGCTGCGTTGCGGCTGGCCGGCTGGCTGATGCTGGCCGGCATCGTGGTGTTCAGCGGCAGCCTCTACGTGCTGGCGCTGACCGGCATCCGTACGCTGGGCATGGTGACGCCGTTCGGCGGTCTGGCTTTCATCGCCGGCTGGCTGGTACTGGCCCGGGCCGTCTGGAAGGGCTGAAGCCGGTCGCCGGGGATGCGCCGACAGCGGGGCGTTTCAGCCGCGCTGCACGTGCCGCAGCACTTCGCGGACCAGTTCCGTCGGATGAACCGGTTTGGCCAGGTGACCGACCATGCCGGCGGCGAAGCATTTTTCACGCTCCTCGCTGAACGCGTGCGCGGTCTGCGCCACGACCGGAAGACCGGGTGCCTGCGCGAGGATGAGCCGGGTCGCCTGGTAGCCGTCCATTTTCGGCATCTGGATGTCCATCAGCACGAGGTGGAAGGCATCCGCGCCTTCCCTTGCAACCGCGTCCACCGCTTCCTCGCCGTTTTCGGCAAACACCACGCGCGCGCCGTATTCGATCAGGAATTCCTCCATCACCGCCCGGTTGATCGCATCGTCCTCGGCCACCAGCAGCGAAATGCCGGCCAGCGGCTTGTCGCCGGCTCGCGACGCGCCGGTCTGGACCGGGTCCGGTGTTTCGTCGGGTCGTCCGGCAGGAACGTAAGGTATGCGGAAGGTGACGGTCGTGCCGGCATCCGGCTGGCTGTGTACCTCGATGTCGCCCTTCATGCGCTCCAGTATCCGCTTGCTGATCGCCAATCCGAGGCCGGTGCCGCCGAACCTGCGGGTGACCGAGGCGTCAGCCTGGTGGAAGGGGTTGAACAGTTCACCGATCTGGGCGGTCGTCATGCCGATGCCGGTGTCCGATACACAGAACGTCAGCATGTTGTCGTGCCGGGCGGCGACCAGCGTTACCGTGCCCCGTTCGGTGAACTTGACGGCGTTCGAAAGCACATTCAGCAGAACCTGTCCCAGGCGCACCGGATCGCCCAAGCAGGTTGCGGGCAGGTCGGAGCCACGTTCGTCGAGCAGTCGCAGACCCTTGATCGCCGCGCGGTCGCGAACCGTTGTGAGTGCGCGATCGATGAGTTCGTGCAGGTCTACGTCGGTCTGGTCGACCGCGAACAGGCCGGATTCGACCTTCGAGAAGTCCAGAATGTCCTGGACGACGCCGAGCAGGGCCTTGCCCGATACCAGTATCTTGGCGAAGGCGTCGCGCGCCTTTTCGCTGTTCTGATGGTGGCGATGCCCGATCTCGGCGAAGCCGAGCACGCCATTGAGCGGGGTGCGGATTTCATGGCTCATATTGGCCAGGAATTCGCTTCTGACGCGGGCCAGGTGTTCGGCTGCCGCCAGCGCCTGTTCGCGTGCCCGCGCCGCCGCGCGCTGCGCGCTCATGTCGACGAAGCTGATGACGGCACCATCGATCACGCCGTTCCTGATCATCGGGTGAATCGCGTACATCACCGGCACCGCGTGGCCGTCGGCGTGCCAATAAACCTCATCATCGACGCGCAGTACCGTGCCGGACGCCATCGCCGTATGCCCGGGACAGTCTTCCCGCGGGTAGGGCGTGCCATCCGGCCTGCTGTGATGGAACAGCGTGTGACCATCGCGGCCGATCAGGTCTTTGGCTTCATGGCCCAGCATCCGGCATGCAGCCGGGTTCACGAAGGTGATGAGGCCGTCCTGATCGACGCCGAACAGGCCGTCCGCACTGGATTCGACGATCAGGCTGGCCCGCGCCTCGGTGTCCATCAACGCCGCGGTGCGCTGTTCGACAAGCTCTTCGAGGCGCCGCCGGTGCTGATCGAGTTCGACTTCGGTGCGCTTGCGCTCGGTGATGTCGTTGCCGACCGTGATCATGCCCTGGCGCCGGTTCTCGCCATCGAACAGCGGCACCTTGATGACTTCGAGATTCAGCGTGTTGCCGTTGCCGTCACGGGTCGAATGTTCGGTGAGATAGGGTTTGCCGGATTTCCAGGCGATGTTGTCTTCGGTACTGCAGAAGTCCAGCAGGCTCTGATGGCCCGGGTAGCGGATGGCGATCTCGCTGTCGGTCAAGCCCTCCCAGCCTGTTTCGTTCAGGCCGAACATGCGCCGGCAGAACCCGTTCGCGAACATCCAGCGACCGTCGCTGTCCTTGAACTGGACCGAACCGGGCAGCGCATCGATCAGGTTCTGCAGTTGGGTCGTGCGCTCGGCCAGCGCGTGCTGGTTTTCCTCGGCTTCCGACAGCAGGCGCAGCAGGATGCCGCCCAGCATCACTGACAGCAGCATGAATCCGAACACCGTGGCCGATGCCTCGAGGATGTCGGTCTTCCAGCCCGCCAGATAGTCCTTGGTGGCCGACGAGGCGATGACGATCATCGGTACGTTGGACAGACGGCGGAAGGTGGGCATGCGTTCCGAGCCATCCGCCGCGACTGGCGCATGGAAGGTCGCAGTGCGCACGCCGGATTCGACCAGCTTGCGCAATTCGGGCGACACGATCGCATTGCCGACCTGACCCGTCGGGTGATCCGGCCGGGCCGGCAGGCGGGCGATCAGCCCCAGATCGGCGTCGCGCAGGATCAGGCTGCCGTGCGGCCCGATGTCGAAATTCGACAGGATCTGTGCGAAATGACTGACCGTGATCGGTGCCGACACGACGCCGGCGAAGCGGCCGTCCGGATGGTTGTAACGTATCGAGAAGCCGACGATGACCTGCCCGGACACCCGGCCGACACGGGCCTTCGCGACCTGCAGGCTGTGGTCGTCGTGGGTGCGGTGATGGATGAAGTAGTCGCGGTCGGCCCAGGTGGCGTGGTCCGCTTCGCTGACGCCCTTGCCGAGGATCACCTCGCCGTCGGCATTCGCGACCCGGAACGCTTCCACCTCGGGCAGGCGTTCCTCCTGTTTTCTGAGGAAGGCCTCCATATCCGCCCTGCTGACGCCTTTGCCGGCGAGCTGCTGCTCGAGTTCGTCGGCGATGACGCACAGCGCGAAATGCACCTTCTCGATGCTGTTTGAAATGTTCCCGTCGAGCGCCATCGCGACGTTCTGGCTCAGCGTCTGCGCCTGCTGCAGGTATTCCTGACGGCTCTCGTACAGCGAATAGCCGGCAAGCGCGAGCACCAGAATGTTGGCGAACGCGAGTGCTGCGACCAGCAGTACGCGCAGACGCCTCGTCGGCGTCGCGGAAACGGAAGTCATGCCAACCTGCCCTTTTTGGTGTTGTTGTTATCCGTCCGGCGCCTCTTCTATGGGCGAATGCAGACGTTTTTCCGGCCATTCCCGAACTGCACCCGGGTTCTGTGATGCATGCCGACCCGTGGTCCCCGGATTGTATGCGTCGGATCTATGACTTTGGTAGTAAAGAGAAGCCGGTTTGACCGGGCCGCGGCGGTGCAGCGGTGCCCCATACGCTGCGGCATTCCAGCGGTCTGGGTGTCACAGTCGCCCGGTGTCCGGGTCGGGGCTATCGGGTCCTCCGCAGGATGCCGATCGGTGGCGCCCAGCTCTCTGCCGGCGATTTCTTGCTGGTGACCAGCGTCAGCTGGGCCGGGGCGAACACGTTGGCGTTGTGCGTGACCGGCGTGGTGATCAGGTACTGTGCCCGGGTCGCACCGAGGAAACGGCCGACCCGGTCGATGTTGGCCACGTCCAGATGGGCAAACGGCTCGTCGATGAACACGAAGCCGCCGGGGCGGGTGTCGTCCATCAGCAGCGCGATTAGCAGGATCAGCGACTTCATCACCTGCTGGCCACCCGAGGCCTCGCCATCGTTCAGGCCGACCGCGCCCTTGCGGTCGAAATCGAAGCTCACGTCCAGCCCGGCCTGGGCCAGCGCCAGATCGTCGTTGTCCAGCGGCGGTGCGGCGCAGTCGACGCCGACGTTGGCCAGCTCGCCCAGCGCCCGCAGGTTCCGACCGTACTGGCGCACGGTGGCGCGCAGCTTGGCGATGTAGGCGGCGCGGGCGTCGTCGGTGTGACGCCGTGCGGTGTTCAGGTAACCCAGGCGGTTGGCGTGGTCCTGTTCGCGTCGTGCCAGATCGTCCCTGAGCCGGTCGCGCAGCGTCAGTACGCCTTCGTCGGTGACCCAGTCGCCGCTGGCCAGCAGGTCGCGCAGCCGGGCCAGTTCGCGGCGGGCGGCACGGGCGTCGCCGTAACGTTCGGTCAGCTGTTCCAGCTCCCGCGCATCGAGCCAGTGCGCCGGCATG
>DATCUL010000441.1:0-7905 GCA_036567405.1 Methyloversatilis sp.
GACGACCACCAGATCGTGCGCAACGGTCTGCGCCAGCTGATCGATGCCGAACCCGATCTCGAGGTCGGTGCCGAGGCGGCCACCAGTGCCGACACGCTCACGCTGCTGCGGCAGCAGGATTTCGATGTGCTGCTGCTCGACATTTCGATGCCCGACCGCGACGGCATGGACACGCTGCGCCTGCTGCGCACGCACCGCACCGACCTGCCGGTGCTCATCATCAGCGCCTACGCGGAGGAACAGTACGCGCTGAACATGCTGCGCGCCGGCGCCAACGGCTACATCCGCAAGGACGCCGACGTCGACGACATCCTGAGTGCGATCCGTACCGTGCTGCGTGGCCGGCGCTATGTCAGCGACACCGTGGCCGACCTGCTGACGCAGCGGCTCAACGGTGACAACGACGCACCGGCGCACCAGCAACTGTCGGAGCGGGAATTCCAGGTGCTGCACAAGCTGTCCACCGGCAAGTCGGTCACCGAAATCGCCGACGAGCTGTTCATCAGCGTGAAGAGCGTGAGTACCTACCGCAGCCGCCTGCTGACCAAGCTCAACCTGAAAAGCAATGCGGAGCTGACCTATTACGCGCTTAAGAATGGGCTGATCGAATGACGCCGTCTGTCGGCCCGCACCTACATGTCCGCCACAGCCCGCGCGAGCACCCGCATGCGCTCGCGTGCCGCAGAGGACCATCGTCGGCACGGAGCCATCATGGCCTCGCTTGACACCTCGGTGCTGAACGAGGCGGCGCGGCAGCTCAAGGTGTTGCTGGTCGAGGATTCGGCGCTGATCCGCCGGCATCTGGTCGCGCTGCTCGAGGACACCGATGGCGTCACGGTCTGCGGCGAGGTCGAGACCGAAGCCGACGCCATCCACGCGCTGCGCCTCGGCCGCTTCGACGCCGCGGTGGTGGACCTGCAACTGCGGGAAGGCAGCGGCTTCGGCGTGCTGCAGCATCTGAAAATGCACCATCCGGAACTGCTCACCATCGTGCTGACCAACAGCAATACGCCCGCGATGCGGGCACGCAGTCTGGCGCTCGGCGCCCACCACTTTCTCGACAAATCAAGCGAGTTCGAGCGCGTCGCCGCACTGCTCGAGTCCTTGCGCTGAACGCCGGCGCGACTAGAACTCCAGCTGCGCGCGCATCCACAGCAGCCGGCCCGGCTCGTTGACACGCGTGGTCTGCACGAATCCGGCCGGCTGAAAGACGCCAGTACGGCTGATGTGCTCCGCATAGCTGCGGTCGAACAGATTGTCGATGCCGGTAGTGAACTGCAGCCGGTCATCGGGCTTCCAGCCCAGCATGACGCGCACGGTCGAGAATCCGGGCGTTGCCCCCAGATCGGTGCCCAGCGCATTGCCGAATCCGGCGTGCACGCGGTCCTGCCGCCGCACCAGCCGCATGTCGGCACTCGCCGAAAGGCGCTCGCCAGCGTATTCGATGCCCAGCTTCATCTCGGCCGGCGACGTCTGCGCCAGTGGCACGTGCTGCGTCAGGTTGTCCGCGCGTACCCATGCAAGACCGGCCAGCGCATGCCAGTTCCCGACGATGCGGGTGCGCGCATCAAGTTCGGCGCCGTAGCGGCGTGCGTCGACATTCAGCGCACGGATGCCCTGCTCGGCAAGGATGAAGTCGTCGATGCGGCTGACGAAGGCATTGACCGAGAGCCGGGTGTCCTGCGTACGCCAGCTCAGTCCGGCATCGAGCTCGGTATTCGTTTCGGGATCGATGTAAAAGGCACCGAAACTGGCGCGTTCCAGATTCGACGCGGCCCGCTGTGCCACACCCAGTGCGACGAAACTTTCGAGTCCCTCGCTGTGGCGAAACTGCGCGCGCAGGAAGCCGCTATACAGCCGCTCGGTGCGCTGGTCGAAACTGCCGGGCAACATCTGGGTACCGAGGAAATTGCGCAGCTCTCCAGCCTGGGTGCGCAAGCGGTCCGCACGCGCGCCGGCTTTCAGCGTCAGGTCGCCGGCACGATGCGTCAGCTCAGCGAACAGGCCGTCGGTACGTGCGCGCAAGTCATAGAAAGCCGTCCGCGATGCGGAAAACAGCGGGCAGTTGTCGGTGCCGGTGAAGCACGTCTTCGTCGTCCGGAGATTGTCGCCCACGTGATCGTCGTCGCGAACGTCGACGCCCAGCAGCAGGCCGGTCTCCGTGCCGATATCAAACTGCGCATTCAGTCTGGCGGTGCGACCGGTGTAGTCCTGGCGCATCTGCAGCGTGGGGAACTGGTCGAGAAAGCCGGGCACCAGCTCCTCCACCAGAATCGGCCGGTAGGTGTAGTCGTCCATCAGATGCTTCACGCGCTGCCAGCGCACCGACAGTTCGATCACCGACAGCGTGCGGCCGGGCATGCGATGCGCGAGCTTCGCACCCCATACCGAGCGCTTGAAACGCGTCCCGTCCATATGGAAGGCCGGAAATCCGGCAACCGCATCGCCGTTTTCGGTATCGAACTCGACATCGGTATCGCGGCCGATATGCGCGCCCGTGGCCAGCGTCGTCGCGTAGCGCGTGTAGAAGGACTGGAAGCGGCGCCCGGCACCGTCGCGATAATCGTCGGAGTCGTTGCGTACGCCGCCGACGCGCAGCCACAGGCTTTCGCCCGACCAGCTGTATTCGGCGGACAGATCAAGCCGGTCAAAACTGCTGCGGCCGGCCGCTGCACGAAAATGGCTGCCGCCGCCTGCTTCCGGGGCGAGGCGCTGGACGCGGATCTGGCCCGACAGCGCCGGACCGAACTGCACCGTGGCAGGCCCTTTCACCACCGTCAGCAGATCGTAGCCGTCGGGTTGCAGATAGGAGGTCGCAGGATCCATGCCGTGATTGCACGCGGCATCGCTCACCGCGTCGTTCACGACCACCGGCAGGCGTGCCCCACCGAGTCCGCGCAGAAAAACGCTGCCTGCGGTACCGCCGACACGGCTGACATTGAATCCGCCGACGTCGCGCAGCAGGTCGGCGACATCATTATGTAGACGGTTCTGTTGCCGAAGATCGAGAACCTCGCCGGTCGGGTCACCGGCGCGCGGCGCGTCGATCTGGACAGCGGGCAGCGTGTTCTGGCCTTGCGACACCGGGACGACAAGCATGGCGAGCAGGCCGAGTAGCTGCCCGCGTTTCGGAATTTTCATGATCGGATGCCGACAAAAAGGCACCGCACGCCCGGCGCGGGCATGCGGTGCAAGGGGTTGCCGATGAAGGTCAGCGACGTGCCGGCCGGCGCGCCGCAAACAAGGTCAGGCCGAGACCGGCAAGCATCAGTGCATAGGTCTGCGGCTCCGGGACCGGAGGCAAAGCAACGACTTCCTTGAATGCGACGGCGAGCTTGATCTGATCGCGGAACGGATCGCCCATGCCGGGCATCGCCACGTGGTGGTACATCGATTCATTCAGGTTGACCCACAGATTGTTGGCGTCATAAGCGAGATGAACCGACGGCTCGAAGCCTTCGATCAGATTGCCCTTCTGACCACTCCGGTACGCGGTGTTCGTGACGGACACGGATTCGATCGGCTCGAGTACGCCCGCTGCGTCGAACACGCGGAAGCCGATGAACTTCGGCGAGCCGAAATTCATGAAGTCCAGCGTTCCCGTGTAGGTGAAGACCAGACCATCGCCATAGAGGTCGGCACTCCACGATGACGTACCGGCATTGTTGAGACTGATCTTCGGAAGCTCGACCGTATCGCCGATCGTGACCACGAAGGACTGAAGCGACTGGAAGCCGCTGCCGAGACCGAGATCGACACCGTACTGCACGGTCACGGCATGATCGGTGAAGCTGGCGTGGGCGCTGGCCAGCGACGGTTGCAGCAGTGCCAGGGCGACGGCGGCGCCGGACAGCGCGCGGATGGTTGCAGTATTCATTTCTGACATTCCTTTCAGATAGGAGGAATGCCGGCGAACCCGACGGGCAGGATCGCCGGCAAAGGCTTCAGCGCGAAGCGATCCTGCGGCGTGCGATCAGGCCGACCAGACCGAGACCGCCGAGCATCAGTGCCCAGCCCTCCGGTTCCGGCACCGGCGTCACCGAGAGCGCGGCCGAGAATCCGCGCTGCCCCTCACCTGCCGCATGGTTGACGTACTGGCTGGCGTAGTTCGCGCCCCCCACGATCAGGCTGTAGCTGCCGGCTGCCAGCGTGAAGCTGGCGGTGACCGAGCCGTTCGCCGTTCCGTCGCCGACGATGTCTCGTATGCCATCACCATTGACATCAACACCTGCACCATCGACCGCCTGGCCGACATAGGTCAGATGAACCGCAGCCCAGTTGGCTGCACCGACTTCGGACAGCTTGTTGCTGAGCCAGAAATCGCCATTGGCATTGAACGCGCCTTCGCGGACACCCAGCGGCGCCGCCGGAGTGGTCGCGACGTAGCTCACCGTGGGCAGCAGCCCGGGGTGGTGTGCGAGGTAATCGGGATGGTCACCCGCCTCATACGCCGCAGCCGGCGCGATGCCGCCGTACAGCGAGAACCCCGGCATCAGGTCGCCCAACGCAGCCAACGTGTTGCCGCCACTCAGATAATCAAAGCTGGCTGCGCTCACGGTGATGCTGACCTGCGATGTCTCGGTCAGTGTGAAACGTGCCCAGCGCACGCGATGGCTGTCACCCCAGTCGGCGTCCGCGCCGTCGGCCCAGCCGAAGTCGGAGGTGACACGCTGGTTCGACAGGGTCCAGGTCGTGCCGGACTGCACGCCGTTGGCGAAGAAATCACGCGTGCTGTAGCTCACGTGGGCGAAGGCCGAGGCCGAGGACAGGCCTGCCATGATGGCGACCATCAATCCTGCTTTCATGTTGTGTTTCCCTTTCCTTGCGGCACCGCGCGCAACGCGCGGCGCGATGAACCGGGCTGCGGCTTCTGGAGCCACAGCGATGTCGGGGCGAGCGACGGCGCGCCTGCCGGAATGGCGGACGTACCGGACGCTGCGGAATCGGATCGATCAGGAAAGGTGGGGTGGTGCGCGGGATTGCCAATGCGCCCCGGCGGCAACCGGATGCAGCGACCGCCCGGCCTCCATGGACAGTACATCCGCATGGCAGGTTTCGGTCGTAGTAAACGACAAGGGCGGTGGCGGCAGGACACTGGCGGAAGCACACAGCGCACAGTGCTTGCCGTGCGACGGCATGGCGGTCGGCACACTGCCGTCGCCACCGCTGCGCGAACCGGCAACCGTACAGACATCGTCAAACGGCGTGGCCGTGCGCAATACGCCACCCAGCGCCTCGAGGCCGAACTGGCAAAGGAACAGACAGATCAGCGCGAACGCCTGCATGCGCAGGCGTCTGTCACCGATACATGCGCTGTTCCGGCTCATGTCGCGTGCTCAGTGATGCGGCTGGCCTTCGGCCGGCTGGATGTCGAGCGGCGCGGCGGGCATCTTCAGGTCACGTGTGGTCTGGCCCTCGGCCGGCACCTGCGACCAGTCGTTCTCGCCACGCTCGCAGCCCTGTTTCACCCTGAACCAGCGGCGCCCTGGCGCGTCCGGCAGCTTCATCATCAGCGCGAATTCATCGTAGAAGTCGTCCGGTAACGACCCGCCGGTCCAGGTCACCTCGACCACCGCCTCGGTCACCGGCTTGCCGTGATTCATCAGCGGCTGCGCCAGCTTTTCGCTGCGCACGCTGACCGTCCAGCCCGGTTTGACCATCGGCTTCACGCTGGCCATCGGTTCCGGCAGGCGGACAGTGAACGAGGTCGTGGCGGCGCCTTCGCAGCCGTGGCCGACGCGCAACACGCCCTTGTAGTAGCTGCCCGCGGTGGCGGCCGGCTGCTCGAACACGACGTGGGCCGCGGCGGCGAGCGGCATGGCCATCGCAGTACAGGCAGCCAGCAGTGCAATACGCTTCATGTCACATCCTCCATTCGATACCGGCATAGACGGCACGGCCGTCGCCCGGCAGATAGACGTTGCGCGCACTGGGCGCCAGCGCACTGAAATCGCGCACGACGCTGGTGGTCGCTGCGTAGTGGCGGTCGGACAGGTTGCGGCCCTCGACAAACCAGGACAGCTGCTTGCCAAGTTGCTGCTGCAGGCGCAGGCCGAAGATCGCGTAGTCGCCGGAGAATTCGGTGTTGGCCATGTCGACCGCGTAGCGCTGCGGCGACCACTCGACGTTGGCGGCGATCTTCAGCGGCCCGCCCGGCGCGGTGCCGAAGCGGTAACCCAGCTCGCCGCGGAACAGTGTGCGCGGCACGCCCGGCAGGCGGTTGTCACGGAACAGCGGGTCGTTGTCGAAGCGGAAGCGATTGAGCAGCAGCGCCTGACGCCATTCGAAACCGCCGCCGTTGTAGTCGCCGAAATGACCGCTGGCCGCGAATTCGACACCCTGGTGGATGGTGCGTGGCGCGTTCAGCGTCGCATTCGTCTGCACGCCACCCAGCGGCAGCGTATACGCCAGCAGTTCGTCGGTCACGTCGGCGCGGTACAGCGCGATGTCGTAGCTGCCCCAGGCGAATTCGCCACGGCTGCCCGCTTCCCAGGTGGTCGCGCGCTGGGCGCGCAGCGAATTGATGACCGCCGCGCCACCGCTCAGCTCGCCGAAGGACGGCGCTTCGAAACTGCGCGACACGTTGGCGAACAGCTGCACCGACGACGAGAGGTCGTGACGCAGGCCCAGCTTCGGACTCCAGCCATCGTAATTGCGCGAATAGCTCTCGCTCGCGCCGGCGCAGGACAGCGGCCCGCCGGCGAAGCACAGGTCGCGGTTGTTCCGTTTGGCATCGGTGTACTGCGTGCCGAGCACCAGCGTCCATGACGGCAGGAAGGTCAGCTGGTCCTCGAAATAGGCTTCGATATTGCGTGCGTAGCTGTCGAACTTGTTGGTACGCGCGCCGCGCCGGCCACCGACGTTGACCCAGCGGTCGTCATCGGTGTCGCCGCGCGCCGCAGCCAGACCGGCGATCAGCCGGTTCGGCAGCCCGGCGAGAACCGCGTCCGACACCAGGCGCAGCTCGGCGCCGTAGTCCTTGCTGCGCTGGTCCAGCACCTGGAAGATCGGGTGGAACAGGTCCTTGTCCGAGTAGTAGGCCGACAGCTCGAGGCGCAGGCCGTCCGCCGCCTGCCATACGGTGCGGTTGGACACGCGCCAGAGGTCGATGTCGCGCTTCTGGTCGCCGGTCACGTTGGACAGTGCGGCGCGGCGCGGGCTGTCGCGCAGTTCGGCGCGAGTCACGTTGCCCGGCAGTTCCGAGTCGCTCTGCGCCGCCTGCACGAAGAAGCGGGTTTCCAGCGTCGGGGCGAGCCGCAGACCGATGTTGCCGACCACGCGCTGCGTGTCCTGATGCGCATGGTCGCGGAAGCCAGCCTGGCGGAAGGTGGTCGCGCTGGCGTAGCCGTCGATGTTGCCGGCAACGAAACCACCGGCCAGCTGGCTGCGCAGATAGCCGAAGGAACCGGCTTCCGCGCGCACGATCACGGACGGCGCGTCGTGGCCGGTCGGCGACACGTAGTTGATCGCACCACCCAGCGTGTTGGCGCCGAACTGCAGCGCATTGGCGCCGCGCCACACCTCGATGTAGCGCGTGGCCAGCGGTTCCAGCACCTGGAAGTCGCCACCGCCATCCGCCAGGTTGATCGGCACGCCGTCCTGCATCAGCTTGATCCCGCGCAGGTGGAAGGTGCGCTGCAGACCGGATCCGCGGATCGACAGCCGCGACTCCTCGGAGCCGAAACGCGGCTGCACGAACACGCCGGCGCTGTAGCCCAGCGCATCCTGCAGCGTCGACACGCGGGCGTCGCGGAAGGTCTCGGAATCGATGACGCTGGCGCCACCGGGGGTCAGCGACATGAGGGCGCGCGCGCCTTCGATGTCCGGCAGGGTGGTCGAGTGAAGGCGTGGCGCATCGACGTGCTGCACCGGCAGCAGCGTGCCGGAGTCGGCGCGGACGATGGG
>DATCUL010000442.1:0-7748 GCA_036567405.1 Methyloversatilis sp.
CCCGCCTGCGCTCGCATGCGCAATGGGCCGAGCGCATCGCCTGCGTGGCGCATCTGCCGGCGGCGGGGCGTCAGTTCATGCTGCAGTCGGCGGCGTCCGGCGCTGTGCAGATACTGTCGATCGGCGCTTTCGCGTTTGGCGGCCGGGCGCTCGGTGTCGATCTGCCGGCCTGGGCCTGGGCCGCCGTCGCGGCGCCGACCTTCCTGATGGCCGCGCTGCCGGTGAGCTTCGGTGGCTGGGGCACGCGCGAGGCGGCGGCCACGGTCTGCCTGGGCCTGTTCGGTGTGCCCGTCGCGCAGGCGGTCGGCGTGTCGGTGCTGTACGGACTGTTCGGACTGGTGCAGGCGCTCGGCGGCAGCCTCGTGTTTGCGCTGGCGCAGCCCCGAGGCAGTCCCCCGGACGCTTTCAGGGACCGCTGAGTCCCGCATCGGGCCCGCGGCGGTGCGGGCGATGGTGCGGGCGATGGTGCGGGCGACGATGGTGCGGGCGATATACTCCGCCGCCTTCACCCCACCTGTGTGTCCGTCCAAATGCCTCTGATCACCCTCGACAATGCCTGCCTTGCCTTCGGCGACGTGCCGCTGCTGGACCACACCGCGCTGGTGGTCGAGCCGGGCGAGCGGCTGGCGCTGATCGGCCGCAACGGCACGGGCAAGTCCAGCCTGCTGAAGATACTGGCTGGCGACGCCATGCTCGACGACGGCGTGTTCTGGCGCCAGCCGGGCATCAAGCTCGCCTATGTGGCGCAGGAACCGCAGTTCGCGCCCGGCGCGCGCGTGTTCGATGCCATCGCGCAGGGGCTGGGCGAACTGGCGCAGCTGCTGATCGACTATCACAACGTGGCGGATGCGGTCGCCCACGGCGACGAGGGCATGCTCGATCGGATGGCCGAACTGCAGGATGCGCTGGAACATCATCAGGCCTGGCGCTTCGAACAGCGCATCGAACAGGCGCTGGAGCGGCTCGCGTTGCCGGGCGACGCGCTGGTCGAATCGCTGTCCGGCGGCATGCTCAAGCGCGTCGCGCTGGCCCGTGCGCTGGTGGCAGAACCCGACATGCTGCTGCTGGACGAACCGACCAACCACCTCGATCTGGACGGCATTGCCTGGCTGGAGACGCTGCTCAACGACTTCCGCGGCGCCAGCCTGGTGATTACGCACGACCGCCGCTTCCTCGACAGCTTCGCCAGCCGCATCATCGAACTGGATCGCGGCCAGTTGCGCAGCTATCCGGGCCGCTACGCCGAGTACGTCGCACGCAAGGCGGACGAACTGGCCGCGGAGGCGCTGGAATCGGCGCGCGCCGACAAGCTGCTGGCACAGGAAGAGGTGTGGATACGCAAGGGCGTCGAGGCGCGGCGCACGCGTGCGCAGTTCCGCGTCAAGCGGCTGGACGAGTTGCGTGCCCGGCGCGAGGCGCGACGCGAACAGATCGGACGCGCCCGCATCGAGGTCGATCGTGGCGAAGCGTCCGGTCAGCTGGTGGCCGAACTGGATGATGTCAGCAAGCGCTTTGGCGACCGGACTGTCGTGCGCGATTTCTCGACCCGCATACTGCGTGGCGACAAGGTCGGCTTCATCGGTCCGAATGGTGCCGGCAAGACCACGCTGCTCAAGCTGATACTCGGCCGGCTCGAACCGGACAGTGGCCGCGTCCGTACCGGTTCCCGCATCGAGGTCGCCTACTTCGACCAGTTCCGTACCCAGCTCGACGAGCAGGCGACGTTGTCGGAAGTGATCAGTCCGGGCTCGGATTTCGTCGAATTCGGCGGTCGCCGGCAGCACGTGATCGGCTATCTGGGCGACTTCCTGTTTGCACCTCAGCGCGCACGCGCCAAGGTCGAGTCGCTGTCCGGCGGCGAGCGCAACCGTCTGCTGCTGGCGCGCCTGTTCGCCAAGCCGGCCAATGTGCTGGTGCTGGACGAGCCGACCAACGACCTCGACATGGAAACGCTGGACCTGCTCGAACAGTTGCTGCAGGACTACGACGGCACCGTACTGCTGGTGTCGCACGACCGCGCCTTCCTCGATGCGGTGGTGACCCAGACCATCGCGTACGAGGGCGACGGGCGCTGGCGCGAATACGTCGGTGGCTACACCGACTGGCTGGCGCAACGCCAGACCGTCGCGGCCGCGATGCCAGCACCGGCGGTGAAGCCGGCTGCCGTGCCGGCGAAGGTGGAAAAGGCGCCGGACAAGCCCGCTGCAGCGCCGAAATCCAAGCTCAGCTTCAAGGAGCAGAAGGAACTGGATGGTCTGCCGGACCTGATCGCGAGACTTGAAGGTGAGCAGGCGACGCTGACCGGGCGCCTGTCAGACGGATCGGCCGCCGGGCCCGAAGCAGCGAAGTTGTCGATCAAGCTGGGCGAACTGGCATCTGCGATTGACCAGGCCATGGCGCGCTGGGAGGAACTGGAGTCCCGCCGCTGAACCCGGGTTGTCGGCTTTTCTTACAGTTCCGGAAGGACGGAAATCTGTTTCGTAACAGCCATCCTTGATCTGTGTTCAACCGGGGTGACAGCCAGTTTGATCCTGCGCAAGGCGCTGGGGCCGGCACCTGCTAGCAAGAGCTTGAAACAATGCACTTTTAGCCATCGGGACGAGTGCAGGTTGATGGCTGTGATTCGGATTTCTTTACAGTTTCTTGCATTTTTTGCCGGTACAGCGGCGGGCGAAAAAAAAGATATTGAAAAACAATGGTTATCCGTGATGTGTTTAACGGGCACGCTGTTTGCTGCATTTACTGAGCCGGGCGAGTTCCCGGTTTCGGGCAGTCATACAGAGATATGCAGCCAATGGAGACCATCATGACCAAACGCTTTCATCATCTCGGCAAGCGCGTTATGTTCATCGCTTCCCTGACCGGCATTGCCGTTGCCAACGCTGCCCCGACCGTCGATCTGACGGGCAAGGGTTACGTGACCTACGGCGATGCGAACTCGTACTCGCTTCCCCTGAGCGGACTTACCGTCATGTCCGGTCCGGGGCAGATCGACATCTTCACCAAGCTGGGTCTCGGCGCCAACGGTCAGCTCGGTAACCCGACTGTCGGAATGGACGATGCTTTCGATACGCCGCAGGCGAATCCCATCGACGGTTTCCGCACCGGCACAGCGTCCGAACCCGGTGGCAACGCTGTCGAAGGCTCGTGGGACCGCCTGGGCTGGTGGGATTCGACGCTGGCTGCAATGAACGATGCGGTCGATCTGGTCAAGAATTCCCTCGTTTTCTTCTTCGCGAACAACGAGATCGGCGACAAGACCAATCCGAATGATCCGGACGTGCTGGTAACGGGTGACCGTGCCAGCCTCGCGGCGTGGATGCGTGTCGAAGTCAGCCAGATCAGCACAGGCACGGTGCTTGGCCGCTTCGACCTGACCAACGATGCCGACGGAGACGGCGTGGCGGGGTACGGGCCGCCGCCGGTTGGCGGCGGGGTACCGCTCGGCAATGTCGGCGCATACACCTCTGACGGTTCGGCGCCGGTCCTGGCGGATTTCGTCATGTCGGGGGGCGCCGTCTGCGTCAAGAATGGTGCGCTGGCGGTCTGCGACGGTACGGAAGATCTGAAGGTGCAGCACAATCTCGGCGGTGATCGCGCGGCCTACGCAATCGTGCTGCCCGAACTCGACGACCTGATCGCAGGGCTGGTGGGCGGCAATCTCGACGACTACGCGATCCATGTCGACTACCGTCTGGGCTGCGGCGATGAAACCGGTTTCGATACGGTGCACGCGACGGATGGCAAGAAGGAGTGCTTCGACAAGTACGCGCTGAATGGCGGTGACGAAAAGCTGTTCCTCGGTACGCAGGCGCGGGAGGAGCACATTCCCGAACCGTCGTCGGTCGTGCTTGCGGCAGCCGGACTTGCTGCAGCGGCTGCGATTCGCCGCCGCCGGGTCTGATCTGACATCGACTGCGAAGCACTGCCACTACCGGGCGGTGACGACCGGTATCGACCGTAAAGGGACGCGAAATTTCGCGTCCCTTTTTGCGTCAGGCGTCCTTGCCGATCTCCGGATCGTCCGGTGGCCCCGGTGGCGGCGAGCCGTCTATCGGCAGGCCGAGCCGGCCAAGCAGCGTTTCGTGGCTGATGTGAAGCAGCTCCTCGATGGCCTTGAAGTCGTCCGGCAGCGCCGGATCGTCCCAGCCTTTGGCGCTGTGCCGGGCCAGATTGACTGCCAGCGTGACGTTGCGCGCGCGCGGCGTGACCGAGTGGCGGTCGTCCATCAGGGCGATGAGCAGCGTAGGCAGCTTCCAGGCACGCGCCAGCGCGAGCTGGAGTTCCTGTGCGGTGACATTGAATATCGCCCGCTGCGCGATCGCCGTGCGCATGTGCGGATCCGTCCGGAGCAGGTCGCGCAGGTCCAGCGACAGCTTGGGTGCAAACACCCAGCACATGATTTCGGCGACGTCGTGCAGCAGTGCCGCGACGGTGATTTCGTCGATATCGACGTCATGCCGGATCAGCGCCCATTCGCGCGCCCAGTGCGACGCGCGGCGGGCGCGCGCAATCACGCGCATGACGCCGAGCAGTGCCTGCGGATGGCCGTCGAGATGGTCTTCCAGCGTCGGCAGGGCGTCGAAGTGCTCGAAGAAGGGCGTGATGCCGATCATCATCAGCGCCCGATCGATGGTCGTGATTTCGTTGTGCTGGCTGTGGCGGCGGCGTTTCTCGATGAAGGCCAGCAGGCGCAGTGTCATCAGCGGGTCATGCAGGATGACCTGGGCGATCTGCCTGGCGCTGACCGTGCTCTCCTGTTCGCGCAGTACGGCAAGCTCGCGCTTGGTGCGCGCGAGTACCGGCAATGCCTTGTCGCCGAGGTAGGCGACCCAGCCCTCTAGTGTGGCTATCGAAACGTCGCGCATGATTCAGGTCCGTCGTTCAGATGGCCTGTCAACGGCCGGAAGCCGCCGGGATTGAACCCCGGGCGACCATCCGGATGTTTCATTCTGTTAAAGCGGGTGTGGCGGTCAGGCCATCTCTTCATCATCATCGTAATCGGCGTCCGTCCAGCTGTCGTTGTCGGCCTCGCCGTCGGCCTCGGCAACCATGGACATCGCGTTGATCTGCGCTATCTGGTCGAACAGGCTGGGCATGTGCGGAATGTTCTCATCCGCCTTCAGCGGCCGGCGGGTGTGGCGAAAACCGAGTGCATCGGATATCGGGCGCTGCATGGCCATGACTGGACTCCTCCTGCTGTGGTTGACGGATGATCACGGGTACCTTTTCTGATTACGACGTCCGGTTTGCGGACTTGAAGGCATGTCGCACCCTTTCACGATAGATTCATCACGGCGCGGGTCAACATCGAAGCCGGACTGCGACCTCTTTTGCCGCGTCATCGACAACTACGGCGACATCGGCGTGTGCTGGCGGCTGGCGTGCTGCCTGATGCGCGACCACGGCTGGCGGGTGAGGCTGTGGGTGGATGATCCGGCGGCGCTGGCGCGCATCCGGCCGGATGCGGGTGCCGGAGCGCCGGTCGAGGTGATGCACTGGACCGATGACATGCCGGCCTGCGAACCGGCGCCGCTGGTGATCGAGGCCTTCGCCTGCGCGCTTCCGCCGGCTTTCGTTGCCGAGATGGCCAGGCTCGAGGTGCCGCCTCGCTGGCTCAACCTCGAATATCTCAGCGCGGAAGACTGGGTGGAGGGCTGCCACGGCCTGCCGTCGCGCGACCCGGTGACCGGGCTGACCAAGCATTTCTTCTTTCCCGGCTTCACGCCGCGCACCGGCGGTCTGCTGCGCGAGCGCGACTTGTTCGCACGTCGCGACGCATGGCGCAACGACCCTGATGAGCGCCGGCAGACGCTTGGGCGACTGGGCATGCAGCCCATGGACGGTGCATTGCAGCTGTCGCTGTTCAGTTACGAGAGCCCGTCGATCGCCACGCTGGTCGACGCGCTGTCGCAACACGATCAACCGGCGCAGCTGTGGGTGCCGGAGGGCCGGGCGCTGACCAGCCTGTCCGCGGCCTGCCGGCATCCGATGTCTGCCGGTAGCCGGCAGGTGGTCGGGCAGCTCGAAATCGGCGTGCTGCCGTTCATGGCGCAGGACGACTACGACCGGCTGCTGTGGCACTGCGATCTGAACATCGTGCGCGGAGAGGATTCGTTCGTGCGCGCCCAGTGGGCGGGAAGGCCGCTGCTGTGGCACATCTACCGGCAGGATGAGGGTGCGCATCTGCCCAAGCTGGAGGCCTTTCTGGATCGCTACTGCGACGGACTCGATGTGCAGGCGGCAAAGCGCTGCCGCGCCCTGCACCGTGACTGGAATGTCGACCAGCCGATTGAAGCAGCGCGCTGGCGCGACTGGCTCAAGGATGTGTCGTTGCTGACCCGGCACGCGGTGTCCTGGGCCGACGCGCTCGCGGCACAGCCTGATCTGGCGAGTCAGCTTGTTTTGTTTAATCAGACACCTATATAATGCCGGGTTTGCCGCAGCGGGCGTTGCAACACGGGTTGCAACGGTCAGGGATGCGGCTTCAACTCCTCAGGATCAGGTAGATAACCGCATGAAAACCGCCCAGGAACTGCGCGCAGGCAACGTCGTCAAGATCGGCCCCGAAGCCATGGTCGTGCTCAAGGCCGATTACAACAAGTCGGGCCGCAACGCAGCCGTCGTCAAGCTCAAGATGAAGAACCTGCTGACCGGCTCCGGTCAGGAAACCGTCTACAAGGCCGACGACAAGTTCGACGTGGTCATCCTCGAGCGCCGCGAAGTGACGTTCTCGTACTTCGCCGACCCGATGTACACCTTCATGGATGCCGACTACAACCAGTACGAAGTCGAAGCCGAGAACATGGGCGACGCGCTGAACTATGTCGAAGACGGCATGGCGTGCGAAGTGGTGTTCTACGAAGGCCGTGCGATTTCGGTCGAACTGCCGAACTCGGTCGTGCGCGAAATTACCTACACCGAACCGGGCGTCAAGGGCGACACTTCGGGCAAGGTGCTCAAGCCGGCCAAGATCAACACCGGCTACGAAGTTTCGGTGCCGCTGTTCTGCGAAATCGGCGACAAGATCGAAATCGACACGCGTACAGGCGAGTACAAGAACCGCGTGAAGTAACCTACGCGGACTGCGCAAGAACCGCGTGAAGTAACCCACGCGGACTGCCCCGCCATTCTGCTGCAGGAAGCCCCGCCCGAGAGCGGGGCTTTTCCGTTTACGCGCCCGAGCCGGGTCGGCGCCAGACGGTGGCCAGCCAGGGTTGCTGTTCGCGCGGCAGTCCGACCGGGCGGTAGTAGTGGGCAAGTTCGACGAAGCCGGCGGCGTTCATGAAGCGGCGCCAGCCTTCCAGGTTGTGGTAGCAGCCGTAGCGGTCGCCGTTCCAGCCTTCCTGGCCGTCGCCGCGTGGATTCGAGCTGAACAGTACGCCGCCGGGCTTGAGCGTCCGGAACAGGGTGCGCAGCACGTCGGGCAGCAACTGTGCCGGCACATGGAACAGCGACGCGTTGGCGAACACGCCGTCGAAGTGCGATGGCGGCAGGTCGAGTTCGAAGAAGTTCTGTTCCAGCACCGGGCAGCCGCTCCAGGCGCGCGCCATCGAGGCCGGTCTGGCGGCACCTTCAAGTCCGGTTGCGTGATGCCCCATCTGCGTCAGCGTCAGCAGGTCACGCCCCGGGCCGCAGCCGAAGTCCAGAAGTTCGAACGGCGGTTCGATCTCGATGTGCGCGAGCATCGCCTCGAGGTTCTGGCGCACGTCATGGTCACGCGTACCGGCCCAGTAGTCGTCGGCGTG
>DATCUL010000443.1:0-2172 GCA_036567405.1 Methyloversatilis sp.
CGATCTGTTCGAAGGCCCGCTGCTCGACGTTCTTCTCGACTATCGCATCCTGGCCGACCGCATCATCCACGGCACGCTGGCCGACGTGCTGACCGGTACCGGTCACCGCATGCCGGCAGCCAATGCCTTCGAACTGGCGCAGGATGCGCAAGAAGACGGGGCGGAAGAATGAAGCGCTGTGCCATCGCTGCTGGAATGCCAGAACCGGTCGTGGTTCAGGCACCGGCGCGATTTCAACGCAGTGAATCGCGAGCATGGCTCGCTCCCACAAAACCGCCGCGTTGCTCTGGCCGATGGACACAACACCGCCGCAACGCCACTCCTGCAGGAGCGACCCATGGTCGCGATCCGGTCGTCGATCGGGCACAGGTGCGATTTCGACGTGGTGAATCACCGCGGCCGGCCACGCAAAAGCCCTGTCGCGAGCGATCCTCGCTCCTGCACATCCTTCACCTGCGCTGACGATCCACGACCATGTTCCACATCAAGCAACTCGAACTGGTGCACTGGGATTTCTGGCGCCGCTTCACGCTGCCGCTCGACGCCCAGATCATCACCATCGTCGGCCCGAACGGGTCGGGCAAGACCACGCTGCTCGACGCGCTGCGCACACTGTTCGCGCTGCGCTGTTCCGGCAAGCGGGATTTCCGCCGCTACGTGCGCCGGGCCGACCGCGACTTCGCATGGATACGCGCGGTGGTCGCCAACACGCCGGGCGGCACCGGCAAGCGGCCGTTCTTCCCCTGCCTGCGCGACGAGGTCACGCTGGCCTGTCGCATCCGCAAGGCCGGCGGCGACTGGACGCGCGACTACGCCATCGTCGATGGCAATGTCGATATCGAGGCGCTGGACGCCGGCACCGACTGGACCGGCCTGCGCGACTACCAGAACCGACTGGCCTGGGGCGGCCTGACGCCGGCCATCGCCAAGGTGCTGTCGCTGGAACAGGGCGACACCGACAAGCTGTGCGAGTACTCGCCGCGCGCGCTGCTCGATCTGGTGTTCGACGTGTTCGGCGACAAGGAAGTGCTGGACAACTACCAGGCCGCGCGCGAGGAACAGAAAAGCGCGGAGCACGAACTCGAGGGCATCGGCCTCGACCTCGAACGGCTGCGTGCGCAGGCGGAAGCCAAGCGGCTGGAGGCGGACAACTTCCGCGAGTGGAAGCAGCACGCCGACGAGGCGCAAGCACTCGAAGCCGAAATCGTGCCGCGGCTCGAAGTGGCCGAGCTGACGCGCGACATCGAGGCCGAACACACCGGTCTGGCCCGGCTGCGCGAGGACGTGCGCTGGCGGACACGCGAGCACGCTGCGGTATCCACCCGGCTCGACGCGGTGCAGGCCGAACGTGCCGGCGCGCTCGAAGCGCTGGCCGTCGCCCGCGCAGCGGAGAAGGACGCCGAAGCCGGACAGCTGGCGGCACACGACGCACTGCGCGACACCAACCGCGTGCTGGACGAGGAACGCCGTCTGCGCGAACGCGTCGCCGCCGAGCACGGTGCCGACGCGCTGGCGCTGGAAGCGGAATACGCCGCGGCCGATGCCGCGGTCGCGCGACTGGCCGGCGACGAACGCGCGCTGGTGCAGCGCTTCGAGGAGAAAACCGAACAGCTGCGGGCCGCCCGCGAACGTCGCGGCGCACCGGGCGACGCCGAAGTCACGGCCTTCCGGACACAGCTGGGCGAGGCCGGCATCGCGCACTGTGCGTTGTCCGACGTGGTCGAGGTCACCGACACCGGCTGGCAGGCCGCACTCGAGGCGGTGCTGCGGCCCTACCGTCACCTGATCCTGCTGGAGCGCGAGGACGACCGCCATCAGGCCTGGGCGCTGGGCGAACGGGCACGCTTCCGCCACTTCATCGTCGCCGAGCGTGAAGCTGCCGGCGCGCCGCGCACCGGTTCGCTGGCCGAGGTGGTGCGCTTTGCCGCCCCGGTGCCGCGCTGGCTGGCCGACCTGCTCGGCCGCATGCAGCGCGTCGACGACGCCGACGCGGCGCGTGCGCTGCCGCGCGACGCCGAGTGGATCACCCGCGACGGCTATCACCGTGAGCGGCGCGGCGCCCGTCATCTCGGCCGACCGAACGAATTCCACTTCGGCGAACTGGCGCGCCAGGCACGCATCGCCCAGCTGGGCACGGACATCGCCGAACTCGATCGCGCGCTGTCCGGGCTG
>DATCUL010000444.1:0-12399 GCA_036567405.1 Methyloversatilis sp.
GAATGTCTTTTTTGATGCGGAAAAATTCCATGTTCGTTTTTCCTTAATTTTTGCCGGTTACCGTGGCATTGCCCGGTTTCCAGAGCTGGCCGATGGCGACCTTGGTCAGTTTCTTCTGGCGACCGTAGATCAGGTTGACCAGGCCGCGCGAGACGACGACCGAGGAGAAGATCGAGGTCAGGATGCCCAGGCAGTGCACCACGGCAAAGCCTCGGATCGGGCCGGAACCGAAGATGAGCAGCGCGAGGCCGGCGATCAGCGTGGTGATGTTGGAATCGAGAATGGTCGCCCAGGCGCGTTCGTAGCCGGCCGAGATGGCCGCCTGCGGAGTGACGCCGTTGCGCAGTTCCTCGCGGATGCGTTCGTTGATCAGCACGTTGGCGTCGATCGCCATGCCCAGCGTCAGCGCGATGGCCGCGATGCCGGGCAGGGTCAGCGTGGCCTGCAGCAGCGACAGCAGCGCAATCAGGAACAGCAGGTTGGCGGCGAGCGCGGCGGACGATATGAAACCGAACACCATGTAGTAGCCGACCATGAACACCGCGATGGCAACGAAGCCCCACAGTGTGGAGTGGAAGCCCTTGCTGATGTTCTCGGCGCCGAGCGACGGGCCGATCACGCGTTCTTCGATGATTTCCATCGGTGCGGCCAGCGCGCCCGAACGGATCAGGATGGAAATCGTGTTGGTTTCCTGCACGCTGAACTGACCGGTGATCTGGAAGCGGTCACCGAATTCGCCCTGGATGTTGGCGACCGAAATCGCCTCGCCGTGACCCTTCTCGAACAGCAGGATGGCCATCAGCTTCTTCAGGTTCTCGCGCGTGACCGTGCGCATGATGCGGCCGCCGGTCGCGTCGAGCTTGACCGCGACTGCCGGGCGGTGCGCGTCGTCGAACGCCGCCTGCGCGGTTTCGAAGCGCTCGCCGGTCAGGATGACCTGCTTCTTCACCGGCACCATGTTCACCCGGCCGTCACGCGAGCGCTCCGGGTAGACCTCGACGCCATCGGTGTTGCCGCTGGTCATGGCGTCGTGATCGACCAGACGCACCTCCAGCGTGGCGGTGCGGCCGATCAGGTCCTTGGCCTTGGCGACGTCCTGTACGCCGGGCAGCTGCACCACGATGCGGTCGGCACCCTGTTGCTGGATCACCGGTTCGGCCACGCCCAGTTCATTGACCCGCTTCTGCAGCGTCAGGATGTTCTGCTTGATCGCCGACTCGCGCAGCTCCTTGATCGCCGGTTCCTTCATGCGGCCGGTCATCACCTGGTCGGCGCCGGATGCGCCCAGCGTCCAGGCCAGGTCGGGCAGCACGTTCTCGGCCGTGCCGCGCGCCGCGTCCAGGCTGGCCTGATCGCGGAAACGCAGCGTGATGGCGTCGCCTTCGCGGCCGATGCCGCCGTGGCGGATGTTCTTTTCGCGCAGCTGGATACGCAGGTCCGACGCCATCGAGTCGAGGCGTTTGGTCAGCGCGCTCTTCATGTCGATCTGCAGCAGGAAGTGCACGCCGCCGCGCAGGTCCAGACCGAGGTACATCGGCAGTGCGTGGAAGGCGCGCAGCCAGGTCGGCGACTTCGACAGCAGGTTGAGTGCGACGACGTACTTCGTGTCCGCGGCGTCCGGGTTCAGCGCCTTTTCGAGCACGTCGCGGGTCTTCAGCTGCGTGTCGGTGTCTTCCAGCCGGACGCGCACACCCGAGGCGTCCAGCGTCAGCCCGGTGTGCGGGATGGCGGCGTCCTTCAGCGAGGTTTCGACCTGGGTCATCAGGGCGGCGTCGATGTTCACGCCGGTGCGGGCGGTCGATACCTGCACGGCCGGCGCTTCACCGAAGAAGTTGGGCAGCGTGTAGATCAGTCCGAGCAGCAGCGCGACGATCACCAGCGCGTTTTTCCAGAGCGGGTAGCGGTTCATTGCAGGGCGGAGAGTGAGGGTGGAGGACCGGCAGCAGTGCTGCCGGCAGGTCTGGGGCGCTTACAGTGCTTTGAGCGTGCCCTTGGGCAGGACGTTCGCGATCGCCTGACGCTGCACGGCGACTTCGACATTGGGCGCCAGTTCGACGGTGATGAAGTTGTCGCCGATGCGGACGATGCGGCCGGCCACGCCGCCCTGGGTCACCACCTCGTCGCCCTTGGCCAGCGCGTCGATCAGGGCCTTGTGCTCCTTCGCCTTCTTCATCTGCGGGCGGATCATCAGGAACCACAGGACGACGAACATCAGAATGATGGGCAGCAGGCCCATCAGGCCGCCGGTCGGATCGGCAGCGCCGTTGGCGGCTTGCGCGTAGGCAGGGGAAATGAACACGGTGAACTCCGGTTGCGCAAATAGTAAAGCGCGCGAGTATATCAGCCGGGCCCGATCAGCCCGGCGCGCTCATCCGGTTCACACGCCGCGCTGGCGGTCGGCGAGGAATTGCGAGCTCCACTGCGCGTAGCGCCCGAGCTCGATGGCTTCGCGCGCCTCACGCGTGAACTGCTGATAGAAATGCAGGTTGTGCAGCGTGTTCAGCCGGGCACCGAGCATTTCGTTGCAGCGGTGCAGATGGTGCAGGTAGGCGCGTGTGTAGTGCGTGCAGGTGTGGCACTCGCAGGATTGATCGAGCGGCGCGGTGTCGTCCTTGTAGCGTGCGTTCTTCAGCTTGATGTCGCCGAAGCGGGTGAACAGCCAGCCGTTGCGCGCATTGCGGGTCGGCATCACGCAGTCGAACATGTCTATGCCCTGGCCGATCGCATGCACCAGGTCTTCCGGCGTGCCGACGCCCATCAGGTAGTGCGGTGCGTTTTCCGGCAGGCGCGGCGCGGTGTGGGCGAGGATGCGCTGCATGTCTTCCTTCGGTTCACCGACCGACAGCCCGCCGATGGCGTAGCCGTCGAAGCCGATCGCGGCCAGCGCGGCCAGCGATTCGTCGCGCAGGTCTTCGTGCATGCCGCCCTGCACGATGCCGAACAGCGCGTTGGCGTTGCCCAGTGCGTCGTGCGCGTCGCGCGAGCGCTGCGCCCAGCGCAGCGACAGCCGCATCGATTCGGACGCCGTGGCGTGGTCGGCCGGGTAGGGTGTGCATTCGTCGAAAATCATCACCACGTCGGAATTCAGATCGTGCTGGATGCGCATCGACTCCTCCGGCGTCAGCATCAGCTTGTCGCCATTGATCGGGCTGGCGAAGCGCACGCCTTCCTCGCTGATCTTGCGCAGCGCGCCCAGCGAAAACACCTGGAAACCGCCGGAGTCGGTCAGTATCGGCCGGTCCCAGCCCATGAAGCGGTGCAGGCCGCCGTGCTTGCGTATCACGTCGGTGCCGGGGCGCAGCCACAGGTGGAAGGTGTTGCCGAGCACGATGCGCGCACCCATGTCCTTCAGTTCGGCCGGGTCCATGCCCTTGACCGTGCCGTAGGTGCCGACCGGCATGAACACCGGCGTTTCCACTGTGCCGTGGGCCAGTGTCAGGCGGCCGCGCCGTGCCAGGCCGTCGCGGGCGATCAGATCAAATTTCATCGTGGTCCTTCATGCGCGCCGGAATGAACATCGCGTCGCCGTAACTGAAGAAGCGGTAGCGCCGGGCCACCGCGTGGGCGTAGGCCGCGCGGATGCGCCGGCGGCCGGCCAGTGCCGACACCAGCATCAGCAGCGTCGACTTCGGCAGGTGGAAATTGGTCAGCAGCGCATCGACCACGCGGAAACCGAAGCCCGGCGTGATGAACAGCGCGGTGTCTCCGCTGCGGGCGGTCAGCGGTCCGTCGCCGCAGGCCAGGGCGGCGGATTCGAGGCAGCGCAGGCTGGTGGTGCCGACCGCGACGATCTTTCCGCCCGCGGCACGTGTTTCGGCGATGGCCTGCACGGTCTGTTCGGACAGTTCGTAGCGTTCCCTGTGCATGCGGTGTTCAGCCAGGTTGTCGACGCGCACCGGCTGGAAGGTGCCGGCGCCGACGTGCAGCGTGACGCGCGCCTGCCGGACACCGCGCGCGGCCAGTGCGGCGAGCAGCGCCTCGTCGAAGTGCAGGCCGGCGGTTGGCGCGGCGACCGAGCCGGTTTCGCGGGCGAAGACTGTCTGGTAGCGCCGGTCGTCGGCATCGGCTGCGCTGCGGTCGATGTAGGGCGGCAGCGGCAGGCGGCCATGGTGCTCCAGCAGGTCGGCCAGCGCAGCGTCGCCCAGGCTGCGCAGCCGGAAAAACTCGCCTTCGCGCCCGAGCACTTCGAAATCGAAGGCATCTTCCATGCGCAGCCGGCTGCCCGCGCGCGGCGTCTTGCTGGCGCGCACCTGTGCCAGCGCCTCGCGCTCGCCGGTCAGGCGCTCGATCAGCACCTCGACGCGGCCGCCGCTGTCCTTGCTGCCGTAGAGCCGTGCGCGCATGACCCGCGTGTCGTTGAACACCAGCAGATCGCCCGGTTCCAGCCACTGCGGCAGGTCGCCGATGCGGCTGTCCGTCAGCGCGGATTCGCCCACTACCAGCATGCGGCTGGCGCTGCGTTCCGGCAGCGGCGCCTGGGCAATCAGTTCGTCGGGCAGTTCGTAATCGAAAT
This sequence comes from Methyloversatilis sp., assembly GCA_036567405.1. GTDB lineage: Bacteria > Pseudomonadota > Gammaproteobacteria > Burkholderiales > Rhodocyclaceae > Methyloversatilis. The sequence continues at coordinate 4,514 of DATCUL010000444.1, forward strand.
CGGACAGGGTGAGCACGGGAGGGCGCCGGACAGGTGACGCGAATGAGGCAAAGCCGCCGATTGTAGCGTCCGCCGCTCTTGCGCAGCAGCGCGCCTGACAAGCATAATCGCGCGCTTGCCTGCCGGGATGGCGGAATCGGTAGACGCAGCGGATTCAAAATCCGCCGCCGCAAGGTGTGGGGGTTCGAGTCCCCCTCCCGGCACCATGGGCAAAAGTTTACAAGGAACCGGCGCGCGTCGGTTCGAGTTTGGGTTCGATACACCCGGCGCACTATCAGCGCGCATTTGCTTGGGCGCAGACACAACGTGCAGGTCTTTCGCGCAATCCCTCCGAAGGCGGATACGCCGGTCGTGCTCACCATCGGGAATTTCGATGGCGTGCATCGCGGCCATCAGGCCCTGCTTGCGCATGTGACCGCACGGGCGCAGGCGGGTGGGCGGCCGTCTGCGGTGATGACCTTCGAGCCGCATCCGCGCGAGTTCTTTACGCACGAGCGGCGGCCGACCCGGCTGACCAGCCTGCGCGAAAAGCTGGAACTGTTCCAGGCAGCGGGCGTGGACAGGGTGTACGTATGCCGCTTCGATGCGCGCTTTGCCGGGCTCGGCGCGCAGGCCTTCATCGACGATCTGCTGGTGCGGGGGCTGGCGGTGGAGCATGTGATCATCGGCGACGATTTCCGCTTCGGTCGCGGTCGCGAGGGCGATTTCGAGCGGCTGCGCGCAGCCGGCGAGCTGTACGGTTTTTCGGTCGCGGCCATGGGTACGGTTGTGATGGACGGCGAACGCGCATCGAGTTCGGCCGTCAGGGACGCGCTGGAGCAGGGCGACCTGGCGCGGGCGGAGCGGCTGCTGGGGCGGCCGTACGCCATCAGCGGGCGGGTCGAACATGGCCTGAAGCTGGGCCGGGAACTGGGGTTTCCGACCGCGAACATCCAGCTCAAGAACCGGGCTCTGCCACTGGCCGGCGTGTTTGCGGTGACGGTCACCGGCGGCGGGTTGTCGGACGCGCCGGGTGCAGCCAGCGTCGGCGTGCGCCCGACCTTGGCTGACGACCTGCGGCCGACCTGCGAAGTCCATGTGCTGGACCGGAACATTGATCTTTACGGCCGGCATGTGTCGGTGCGCTTCTGTCACAAGTTGCGCGACGAGGCCCGCTACGACGGCCTCGATGCACTGCGCGATGCGATCGCGAAAGACGTGGCGGATACGCGCCACTGGTTTGCTGAACACTCTTAATCGAAGGCTGAACATGGCTGACTACCGCTCAACGCTGAATCTTCCCGACACCTCGTTCCCGATGCGCGGCGATCTGCCCAAACGCGAACCGGGCTGGATCAAGCAGTGGCAGGACAGCCAGCTGTACCAGCGCATCCGCCGCAAATCGGCCGGGCGTCCGCAGTTCGTGCTGCACGACGGCCCGCCCTACGCGAATGGCGACATCCATCTGGGCCATGCGGTCAACAAGATACTGAAGGACATCATCGTCCGTTCGATGACGCTGTCCGGTTTCGATGCCTCCTACATTCCGGGCTGGGACTGTCATGGTCTGCCGATCGAGCACCAGATCGAGAAGGTGCACGGCAAGAACCTTCCGCCGTCGGAAGTGCGCAAGCTGGCGCGTGCCTATGCCGGCGAACAGGTCGAACTGCAGAAGAAGGGCTTCATCCGGCTCGGCGTGCTGGCCGACTGGGACCGCGCCTACCGCACGATGGACTTCGCCAACGAAGCGGGTGAAATCCGCGCGCTGGCGGCGATGGTCAGGAAGGGCTGGATCTATCGCGGGCTGAAGCCGGTGAACTGGTGTTTCGACTGCGGCTCGGCGCTGGCCGAAGCCGAGGTCGAGTACCAGGACAAGGCCAGTCCGGCGGTCGATGTCGGCTTCCTGATCGCCGACGATGATCGCGCCCGCCTGGCACAGGCCTTCGGCCTGGCCGAACTGCCCGCGGGCAGCGTGCATGCGGTGATCTGGACCACCACGCCGTGGACGATTCCGGCCAACCAGGCGTTGAATGTGCACCCGGAACACCCGTACGCGCTGGTGCGAACCGATCGCGGCCACGTCGTGGTCGCGCGGGAACTGGTCGAGGCCTGCCTCGCACGCTTCAAGCTCGAGGGTGAAGTCGTAGCGACCGCCCCCGGCTCGGCGCTGGCCAACCTCCATTTCCAGCATCCGTTCTACGTGCGCGACGTGCCGGTGCTGCTGGCCAACTATGTCGGCCTGGATGCCGGTACCGGCATCGTGCATTGCGCCCCGGCCTACGGTGTGGAGGACTTCCAGACCTGGACCGCCCACGGTCACACGACCGAGGAGGTGTTCAGCCCGGTGCTGAGCAACGGCACCTACCTCGACGCGCTGCCGCTGTTTGGCGGTCAGCACATCTGGAAGGCCAATCCGCTGATCGTCGACACGATCGCGAAGGCCGGCGCGCTGTTCTCGCACGAAAAGATCACGCACAGCTACATGCACTGCTGGCGCCACAAGACGCCGGTGATCTACCGTGCGACCGCGCAGCTGTTCGTCGGCATGGACATCCGGCTGCCGGATTCCTACACGCTGCGCGAATGCGCCGCCGCCGCGGTCGAAGCCACCGCCTTCTACCCGGAATGGGGCAAGGAACGCCTGGCCGCGATGATCGCCAAGCGGCCCGACTGGTGCATTTCGCGCCAGCGCAACTGGGGTGTGCCGATTCCGTTCTTCCTGCATCGCGAAACCGGAGCGCTGCATCCGGACACGCCGAACCTGATGGAACAGGTCGCACAGCGCGTCGAGCGCGAGGGCGTCGATGCCTGGTTCAACCTCGATCCGGCCGAGCTGCTGGGCGAGGACGCCGCGCATTACGAAAAACTGACCGATACGCTCGACGTGTGGTTCGACTCCGGCACCACGCACTGGCATGTACTGCGCGGTTCGCACTCCGATGGCCGGCGCGGCGACGGCGGTCCGGTGGCAGATCTGTATCTGGAAGGTTCGGACCAGCATCGCGGCTGGTTCCAGTCCTCGCTGCTGACCGGTTGCGCACTCGACGGCCACGCGCCCTACCGCGCGCTGCTGACGCATGGTTTCACGGTCGATGCGAACGGCCACAAGATGAGCAAATCGGCCGGTAACGGCATCGAGCCGCAGGAGATCGGCAACAAGCTCGGTGTCGAAATACTTCGCCTCTGGCTGGCTTCGGCGGACTACTCGGGCGAACTGTCGATTTCCAAGGAAATCCTGGACCGCGTGGTCGAGACCTACCGGCGCCTGCGCAACACGCTGCGCTTCCTGCTGGCCAACGTGGCCGACTACCATCCGGTCGCCAACAAGCTGCCGGTGTCGAAGTGGCTCACCATCGACCGCTATGCGCTGGCGCTGACGCGCCAGCTGCAGGAACGGGTGACCGAGGACTACATCACCTTCGAATTCCATCGCGTGGTGCAGTCGCTGCAGCACTTCGCGTCGGAAGATCTGGGCGGTTTCTACCTCGACATCCTGAAGGACCGTCTGTACACCACGGCGCCTGGCTCGCACGCCCGCCGTTCAGCGCAGGCCGCGCTGTGGCACATCACGCAGACGCTGGTGCGCCTGATGGCGCCGATACTGGCCTTCACCGCCGAGGAAATCTGGACGGTGCTGTGCGAGGGCGGCCGCAACGGCAGCGACGACAGCGTGATGCTGACCACCTGGAATGCGCTGCCCATGCAGGCCGGTGAACCGGAACTGCTGGCCAGCTGGGCGCGCATCCGCGCACTGCGCGCCGAGTCGGCCCGCGTGCTGGAAACCCTGCGTTCTGAAGGCGGCATCGGTTCCTCGCTGCAGGCGGAAGTCGAAGTGCGCGCCTCCGGCGAGCTGTACGACGATCTGGCCGCGCTGGGCGACGACCTGCGCTTCGTGCTGATCACCTCGAACGCGACGCTGGTGCGGGTCGAAACCGAAGCTGAGCAGGGCGTCACCGCAAAGGCGAGCACGCTGCAGAAATGCGCGCGCTGCTGGCACTATCGTGCCGACGTCGGCGTCAACCCGGCGCATCCGGAACTGTGCGGACGCTGCGACAGCAATCTGCACGGCGAGGGTGAAGTGCGGTCGCACGCCTGAGCGCGATGAAAATGCGTTTTGCCGGCTGGCTGGTCATCGCCCTTGTCGTCGTGGGCGCCGACCAGCTGACCAAGCATCTGATCACGCAGTGGCTGTCATACGGTCAGAGCTGGTCGGTCACCTACTGGTTCGATCTGGTGCTGGTCTACAACCCGGGCGCGGCCTTCAGCTTCCTGGCGGACCACTCGGGCTGGCAGCGCTGGTTCTTCATCGTGCTGACGTCGTCGGTGTCGGTCTGGCTGGTCATGCTGCTGCGGCGGCACGCCACCGAACGGCTGATGCCGCTGGGTCTGGCACTCATACTGGGCGGTGCCATCGGCAACCTGATCGACCGGGTGATGCTCGGCGCGGTGGTCGACTTCCTGTATTTTCATGTCGGGAGCCATGGCTTCCCGGCGTTCAACGTGGCCGATTCGGCCATTACTTTGGGTGTCGCGCTGATGCTTGCAGACCAGCTGGGTCTGACGTCGCGCACTACCCGTGCGGAGAGAGAAGCATGAGCGAGAAGATCAAGCCGGACAGTCTGGTGACACTGCACTATCGGATTTCGGTGCCCCATTCGGAACGTTCGCAGGTGCGCGTCAGCACTTTCGAATCGAAGCCGGCAACGCTTCAACTGGGTCGCGGCGAGTTGTCGCCCGCCCTCGAGATCTGTCTGATCGGCTTGCCGGTCGGTCATCGCGAAACCTTCGAGATGGAGCCGGGCGACGTGTTCGGTGAGCGTTCCGACAACCTGATCGAGCGCTTCGCGCGCGCCGATCTGCCGGACGACATCGAACTCAAGCCGAATACCGTCGTCGAATTCATCGGCGAGGACGGCAGCAAGTTTCCGGGTCTGGTGACCGAGGTTGACGATGCGTCGGCGGTGATCGATTTCAATCACCCGCTGGCCGGTCAGCCCATCAGTTTCGAAGTGGAAATCATCGGCGTCGTCTGACGGGAAACATCATGGACATACTTCTGGCGACGCCGCGCGGATTCTGCGCCGGGGTGGAACGAGCAATAGCCATCGTCGAACGTGCGCTCGAGCAGTTCGGTGCGCCGATCTATGTCCGGCACGAAGTGGTGCACAACAAGTTCGTGGTGGACAGCCTGCGCGCCAAGGGCGCGATCTTCGTAGACGAACTCGATCTGGTGCCAGAGGGGGCGACGCTGATATTCAGCGCGCACGGCGTTCCCCAGACGGTGCGGCACGCGGCGTCGGCGCGCGGCCTGCGCGTGTTCGACGCGACCTGTCCGCTGGTGACCAAGGTCCATGTCGAGGTCGCGAAGATGCGCGACGCCGGGCGCGAGATCGTCATGATCGGCCACAAGGGGCATCCCGAGGTCGAGGGCACGATGGGGCAGGCCGACGGCGGCATGTATCTGGTCGAGACGGTGGCCGACGTGCAGGCGCTGACGGTCGGCAATCCGGACAGGCTGGCCTATGTCACGCAGACCACGCTGTCGGTTGACGACGCGCAGTTGATCGTCGACGCGCTGCGGGCACGCTTTCCGGCCATCGTCGGGCCGAAGCGCGATGACATCTGCTACGCCACGCAGAACCGGCAGGACGCTGTCAAGTTCATGGCCCCGCGCAGCGATCTGGTGCTGGTGGTCGGCTCTCCCAACAGTTCCAACTCGAACCGTCTGCGCGAGGTGGCGAAACAGTTCGACGTGCCGGCCTACCTGATCGACAACGCCGGGCAGATCGATCCGGCGTGGCTGACCGGCCGCACGCGGGTCGGCGTGACGGCCGGCGCTTCGGCGCCCGAGGTGCTGGTCGACGAGGTGATCGCGCGTCTGCGTGAACTTGGCGCGGGCTCGGTGCGCACGCTTGAGGGCACGCCGGAGAATGTGAATTTCCCGTTGCCCAAGGAACTGGTCCAGCCCTGAATTCATCGGGCTTGGCCTGTCGCATGGGTGTTACATATACTGCAGCCATGAAACAAGTGCTCAATCGCGAACAGACCATAGACCTGCTGCGCAACCGCGGCATCAATCTGACCAAGCCGCGCGTGGACATCGCCTGCGTGCTGTATTCGCGCATGGAGCACCTGTCGGCGGAACAGATTCTTGTCCTGGTCAATGAACTTTCGCCATCGGCATCCAAAGCCACGGTGTACAACACGCTCAAGGTGTTTCGTGATGCCGGTCTGATCCGCGAAGTGATCGTCGATCCGACCCGGGTGTTCTTCGATCCGAACACCTCGCCGCATCACCACCTGTACGACGTCGTCAGCGGCTGCCTGACCGACATTCCGCAGCACGCGCTGCGCGTCGACGGCATGCCGGCGTTGCCTCCCGGCATGGTGGCGGACGGCGTGGATATCGTCGTGCGCATGCGCCCGCAGCACTGAATCATCGCAAAACTCGTCAATGAACACGGCAGCGTGCATTTTCACGTTGATCTGAGTGGTGTCAGCCGCTAGAATGCGCGCTCTCTTTTGCCGCTGTAGCTCAGTTGGTAGAGCAGCGCATTCGTAATGCGAAGGTCGCCAGTTCGATTCCGGCCAGCGGCACCAGTACCCAGACGGCTCTCAGTGATGAGGGCCGTTTGCTTTTGTGCGCCCGGGCTGTCACTTTCCGGTCTTCAAGCCAGCGCAAGCCGGCAAAGAGGCCCGCTGGCACCACGCCAGGCGAACCTGCTTCAGCTTTCTATGGATCGACGATCTGGAATGCCGAACGAGATGAAGAACCCAGGGGACGGCGGATCTGTGGCGGGCGTGCGCCTTCTCCTTCTTCTGTCGGCGGGCGGGCTGCTGACGGGGTGCGGTCCTTCCGTGGTCGAGCAGAGGGAATTCCCGCTGTGCGAGCGCGCGCACTTTGCCGTGCTCAAACAGGTCCGGAATCCCGATACCGGTTTGACCGAACTGGTCAGACGGCCGCCGGACAAACCGCAACGCTGGGATGTGCTCTGCGGCATGACCGGAAGCGGGTACCTGTATTCGATACGGATCGCCGACGTCTATGAGGACTTCCGGGTGCTTGCCAGAGACCAGCCGCTGCGCGGGAAGACGATCACGCTCGATTGTTATGACAGGCTGCCGGACCGGCCGGAGGCGGTGCGGTGGGGAAAATCTGCCTGGCTGGCGACCGACGACAAGCTCTACTGCCGGATTCCCGGTGAGTTCATGACTGCCGCAAGAAGGTAGGCACGGAAGCTCTGCCTGCGCGGCCAAGTGCCGTGCATGATGATCCGGACAGTGCGTGCCCATGCACACGCTCTACCGGCTACCTGCCTCAAGGGCAGCAGATCAGTGCAGCGCGCCCAGGATGTCGGCAGCCGCCTGAGCCGCCACGCGGCCCTCGTCGGTCGGTACCACCCAGACTTCCACAGTACTGGTGGCGGTGTGGATCGCCCGTATTGCCGTGCCGGTCGCCTGCCGGTTCAGCGTCGCGTCGACCTGCACGCCCAGATAGCCCAGACGCTCGCATACCTGGTCGCGCAGCATGGCATCGTGCTCGCCGATGCCGCCGCTGAAGGCCAGCACGTCGAGTCCGCCAAGGCAGGCGATCATGGCGCCGGATTCGCGCACCACGCGGTAGGTGAACAGATCGATCGCCTGCTGCGCGGCGGCACTGCCATCCGCACGCAGGCGGCGCATGTCGGCCGAGATGCCGGACACACCGAGCAGGCCGCTCTGCTTGTACAGCAGCTTCTGCAGCCGGTCGTGGTCCCAGCCCTGTTCCATCAGGTAAAGCAGTACGCCGGCGTCGAGCGAGCCGGTGCGCGTACCCATCATCAGGCCGTCGAGCGCGGAGAAGCCCATGGTCGTGGCCTGGCTGAGTCCATCGAGCGCCGCACACAGGCTTGCGCCGTTGCCCAGAT